>JABJEE010000114.1 GCA_018665005.1 Flavobacteriales bacterium | reverse complement strand
TTTTCGTCACGGGTTGAATTTAGAACCAGCAAGTCTAATTTTTTAGCCTCTAACTTGTTTAACGCATTTTCCTCTTCATTATTGGTTTCAAGTGCAAATCCAATTACTTTTTGTTCTGTTGTTCGATTAAAAGAAGCCCATTTAAGAAGGTCTGGGTTTTTGGCCAAGCCTAAATTTAGCTCACTTTCACTTTTTTTGATCTTTAATTCACTTGTTTTGATGGGTGTGTAGTCTGAAACAGCGGCTGTAAAAACACCAAATTTACATGAGCTCCATTTCTCCTTTACTTTTAACATCATTTCATTGGCGCTCACCACATCACATCTCGTTAAATTCGGGTGAATAAGCTCCTCGCTGGTTGGGCCTGTTATCAATTCAACAAGATATCCTTTTGTTAAAGCGGCTTTGGCAATTGCGAACCCCATCTTTCCTGATGAATGATTTCCGATATATCTTACGGGGTCAAGGTGCTCATAGGTTGGGCCTGCAGTAATTAAAACTTTCTCTCCTTGCGAAGAAGTGAAATTCATGAAATCTTCTAAATATTTTGCAATGGCCTCTGGTTCCGGCAGTCGGCCCTCACCTTTTAAGCCACTAGCCAACTCTCCCTTTTCTGCTGGAATTATGGCTACACCATCCTTTCTAAGCAAGTCGAAATTCCTTAGTAGACTTGGATGTTTATACATATCCAAATCCATTGCTGGAGCTACGATGGTTTTCGTTTTCATAGAGAAATAGGTTGCCAGTAATAAGTTGTCACATAAGCCATTAGCCATTTTCCCTATAGTATTCATGGTGGCTGGGGCAATTAGAAAAACATCTGCCCATTGGGCATAATCTACATGATTATTCCATTTACCTGTAGTTTTATCCCAGAACTCAATAGGAACCTCGTTTTCTGATAAGGTAGATAAGACAAGGGGGCTTATAAAAGCAGAAGAGGCAGGAGTCATTATACATTTGACTTCTGCCTCTTTTTTCTTTAATATTCTTATGAGGTAAGCAATTTTATACGCTGCAATACCTCCGGTTACTCCGAGAAGAATGCGCTTGCCGTACATCTATTCGTTCGTGTCCTCTGGTTGTCTTAGATAAATTTTATCATCAAGCAATTCTTGGGTTGCAATCGCAGTAGCTTTTGGTAAACCTTCATAGTGCTTTGAAATCTCAATTTGCTCTCTGTTTTCGAAAATTTCCTCCAAGTTATCAGTTGAACTCGCAAACTCTTGAAGTTTAGAAGTTAATTCTTCTTTGATCTCAACACTGATTTGATTTGATCTTTTTGAAACAGCTACAATCGACTCGTAGATATTACCTGTTTTTTCCTCGATTCTAATCGTGTCACGAGTAACTGTTGTTTTTTCTGCAACTACATTTTTATAACTCATCGTTAAAATTTATTTGTTAGTTTCCAATCTGTTTACGTAAGTTTCCAGCTCTTTGCGATATTTAGAGTCGTTGAAAACGGCTACAAAGTTACGCAATCTTTCATAAGTATCCTCAATTCTCTGCGACTTTTTACTTTCAATACTATTAATCGTTAGATAATAAGAGTTTTTTACCATTAAGTAAAATACTTCTTCAGTATACGTAGAGCCTGGGTAATTTTCAAGAAAAATAACAGCTGAAGCAACGGCAGCTCTATATCTCTCCGTCTTTGAATATAAGGTAACATGAGTATAATCCTTTGTTTCAAGCTTAAACCTTAACCTATCTATGATTTGATTGCATGAATCCATATACTTGGTATCAGGATATCGATCAACGAACATCTGAATACTATTAATCGCCTCATTTGTTTCGCTTTGGTCCAAAGACGGCAGTGGTGAATTATTCACATTACATAGTGCGGCCATGAACATCACATCTTCATTTTTACTCGAATACGGGAACCGTTGTACATATGAGCTTAAGTAATAGGCTGCCATGTAATAATCTTCACTATTGTAATAGCTCTGACCCAATCTGTAGTATGCCAATTCTCCCTCACCAGTTTTTGGAGCATGCTGATAAATTTGTTCGTAAAGAACAATTGAACGAAGAAATTCACCTTCCTCATACAAAGAATTAGCCGTTTCAAATTTTTGCGCGTAATTATCACCTTTTACAACTTTGTTGTAGCTGGAACACGAGACACAAAAAAACAAAATCCCGAAAATAAATTTAATCTGCATTTTATCTTACTCTTATGTTTTGACCAATCTGCAATATACTTGTTTTTCGTAAACCATTCAAACTGCAAAGCCTATTAATATTTGTTCTGTGTTTTTCTGCAATACGAGAAAGTGTATCTCCCGATCTTACTTTATAATATTTTTTCTCAACATATTGCTTCTTTCCTTTTGAATCCGTTTTCCACTGATTCGAAGGCGTAACACCTGGTCGAAATAAGGTTTTATGCAGAAAGAGGTTTGGATCCTTCAATTTCTTTTGTTTGAAATCTATAACTTCTTCCGGGTTAATCGTATTGTCATAAAACCTCACCTCAAAATGAAGATGGGAACCAAATGAATGTCCGGTATTCCCTCCAAGTCCGAGAACATCCCCAGATGTTACTTTTTGACCAGAAAAAGTCAATAATTTACTTAAATGGGCATAGTAAGTTTCTAATCCATTATAGTGTCGAACAATAACCAAATTACCATACCCTCCAGAATTGGCTTGTGCATAACGCACTACTCCATCCCAAGCACAAACGACCGTATCTCCCGTTTCCAAGTCG
>JABJEE010000113.1 GCA_018665005.1 Flavobacteriales bacterium | reverse complement strand
GGTATTTCTGGCGGATCACATGAGGTCTCAATGGGCTTCAACCTCAAGTGTAGAAGAAAACCGAAAAACTTTAGGAAGATTTCCTGTCCTTCGTTTTAAAGGTTGTAACGTTTTTTAAATTAATGTATATTAGTTAATAATAGTAATGGTTATGAAAACTAAAAATTATAAAAAAATAGGCTTCTTTTTAGCAAGTATATTGCTTATAGGTTCTTGTGCAAAAGAGAAGTCATCTGCTACGGGTTGGGAATATAACAACTACGAAAACGGTGGATTCGAAAAAGATGGAAACTTCCCAGCAAAGGAACAGGAAACTGGTCCAGGCCTTGTTTTTATTGAAGGAGGTACCTTTACTATGGGTAGCACTGAAGAAGACGTAATGGATGATTGGAACAACAGCGCAGCGCGTGTTACCGTTTCTTCATTCTATATGGATCGTACTGAGGTTACCAATTTACATTGGTGCGAGTATATGAATTGGATGAGGAGAGTATACAACAAATCTTACCCTCATATTTATAAAAAATGTCTTCCTGATACTTTGGTTTGGAGATCACCTCTCTCATATAGAGAAAAGTTCGTTGATTATTATCTAAGACATCCATCCTACAGAGATTACCCAGTTGTAGGTGTTTCTTGGTTACAAGCGAATGATTTTTGTAAATGGAGAACTGATCGTGTAAACGAAGCCATTCTTGTTAGGGAAGGTATTATAAAATGGCATTTTGCTGAAGGTTTAGAGGTTGGTGCTGCAAATACTAAAAAATATAGAGATGGAGATTTCAGTTCTTCTCCCGAAAACATGTTTTCTACTGAAAACTATTTAAACGGAAACTATATAGTACATACTGGTAAAATGGGCGTGGACAAAAAAGGCGAACCAACTGGTAAGATTGAAGGAGGTTACACTTTGGATAATGGTACTAAAGTTTCACCTAAAGATAGTATAGGTCGAAATATACCAAGAGATCCTTATAAACTCATTAATTTCGATCCTGTTTATGCGAATGGTTCAAAATTGGGAGATCGTCCGGTAAAAATGGAAGATGGGGTTTTATTACCTAAATACCGTTTACCTTCTGAAGCAGAATGGGAATTTGCGGCCTTAGGATTAATCGGAAACCTGGATCCCAATTCAGAAAACATTGACTCAAGAAGAATCTATCCTTGGGATGGTCATTATGTAAGACGTAAAGAAGACCAATGGGCTGGTGCAATCCAAGCAAACTTTGTAAGAGGTAAAGGGGATTACATGGGCGTTTCTGGAGCACTTAATGACGGAGCAGATGTTACTGCTCGCGTAGATGATTTTTGGCCAAATGACTATGGTTTATATCATATGGCTGGAAACGTATCTGAGTGGGTTATGGATGTCTATCGTCCTACTTCAGGTGAAGTTACAGAGGAATTCATGCCTTTTAGAGGTAATGTTTATACGACGCAGCTTTTAAGACCTGACGGATTACATGATCGACCAGTGCAAGCAACAGATAACTTGTACGACGTCTATGGAATGAAAGAATTTGTCAATGAATTTGCCAGAGCCAAATATTTATCTCTGACGGGTGGTAAAAATGAAGTTAAAAGCCTTGAAAAGAAAGAGGACCCTTCATACATTTCAAACTACCTAAATGACAAAGATGAAGACAACAAATATCTTCAATTCAATATTCTTCCGACAAACAAAATGTCCAATGGACCAAGTAAGGTAAATGGTAACACATTAGTATTTATTCAGGATACTGTTACCGTAACATTGACTAAAGCTGACAAAATTGTTCGTCCTGAATCCGGTAAAAATCACAATTACGAATGGAAAATTGGTGCTGGAGCAACGGAAATTGCAAAAATAAAAAGTGATTCAGTGGTAACACTATTTTATAATGACGCTGGTGAGTACGAGGTAACATTGATGCAGCCTAATGGTCTTTCTGAAACGAAAATCATCAAAGTTTTTGACAATCAAAAATCATATGACGATTACATCAATTATATAAATTCTCAAAGAGGTCAAATACTTGGTAATTCTCGTCAAGACCCTCGGAAATTTAAATTTAATACTCCAAAAGATTCATATATCTACAGTAATTCCAATTATTCGAAAAATGATAGCATTGAATTTTCTGTGCTTGATGACATCAATGCAGTTTTGGATACCGCGATTTATTTGTTTAATAAAGGAAATGCAACAAAGGCATCTCATTTTCTGGAAGTTGCCTTATTTGGTAATCAACATAAATCAGATGTATTAAAATTAGAAGATTATCGAAATGGGTATTACCCAGGTTTACTTTATGGTGATGATGTAAATGATGAATTTATTGCAGGTAAGGACGAAACTGGTGCGGACGTAACTATAGCTACTGACTACCTAAAGAAAGTGGGTGTATATTTTATAGAAAGAAATTTTGATATAGATCCTCAAGCTGGAAAATACCTTGTAGATGCTAAAGGTCAATGCTCGAGTATTTTCGAATTTGACTATTTAGAATATAGATTCAAAAATCACCAGCAGGATCCAAATATTACCTCTTGGATACTAACCCTCAGAAATGGATTGACTGAATTTGTAAACGAAACTAGAGGTCAACAAAGATTTAGAAATGTTACAGAGGATGAAAATGCAGGTCGTTTAAACTACCGAAAAGACGACTACATTAATTATCTAGATGGCGATTTAGAATCTTCGATATATTACAACAATCAAAATACCATCAACGATATAAATGAGGGTAAGAGAAATCCTAAAATGTCAGTATATCAGAGTGAATTTGAAAACTACGATTTACAAGGAGCACCAATAAATGATGGTTCTTCTGGATGGCCTACCACATTGATTTCAGATAAGTCAAGAGTTTATAAAGGTGGGTCATGGTCTGACAGAGCATACTGGTTGTCTCCTGGTAATAGAAGATTCCTTGATGAAGACAAATCTACAGCACTTATTGGCTTTAGATGTGCAATGGACCGTCTAGGAAGTTCTAGAGCAAACTCAAAAAAGAAAAAGAAATAAAAGAAGATTATATTTAATCAAAAAGCCCGCTTAGTGCGGGCTTTTTTTTTTACATATTTGTATATGGAAACTTTATTCCCTTTATTCGATGAAACAACAGGCGTATGTACTGATACCAGAAACATCAAATTAAACTGTCTTTTCATAGCCCTAAAGGGTGATAACTTTAATGGAAATGAGTATGCTCAAGTTGCTATTGATAAAGGGGCAAAGTATGCCATTGTAGATGAAAAAGAAAAAGCAAACAATCAAAACATCTTTTATGTTAGCAACGGACTTTTATTTCTTCAAAAACTTGCAAATTTTCATAGACATAAATTTGATATTCCTGTCATTGGAATAACAGGGAGTAATGGGAAAACAAGTACAAAAGAACTCATTCAAACCATTTTATCAACAGAATTAAATGTTTTATCTACCCTCGGGAATCTAAATAACCACATAGGAGTCCCTCTGACGCTTCTTCGTCTTAATAATGACCACAACATTGCCGTTATCGAAATGGGAGCAAATCAGCCTAACGATATTGAAGAATTGTGCTTAATTGCTGATGTCAATGCCGGAATTATCACAAATATTGGTAAAGCCCACCTCGAGGGGTTCAAAAATTTAGAAGGTGTTGTCAAAACAAAATCAGCATTATACCATGCCGTTAAGAAAGTTAACGGGATTCTTTTTTACAATGCTGATGACTCCATATTAAAACCGATTCTACCGGATAATACTGAAAACTACTCTTATGGAATGACTCAAGCCAATATTACAGGCATATTGCATGAGCTGACACCATATATTAGTATGAGTTGGTCAAAAAAGAACTACTCCTCTCCTACTATTGAAACGAAAATGATTGGTAAATATAATTTTTACAATTTTTTAGCGGCAATTTGTATTGGAAATCACTTTGGTATTTCTCAAGAAAACATTTCTAAGGCGATTTCCGAATACTTACCCGATAATCAACGATCTCAAGTTCAAAAAACAGGAAAAAACACATTAATTGTTGATTGTTATAATGCCAACCCAACAAGTATGTCTTTGGCTTTGGAAAGCTTTAAATTAATTGATCATAATAAAAAGATTGCAATTATAGGAGACATGTTGGAGCTTGGCCCTGATGGGATAGAAGAACATAAAATCGTAATAAATTATTGCATAGATAATGAGATTCCATTTTTCACTGTGGGTCCTTTATTTAAATCCATCTATGAAACAGGATTTATGAATACAAATGAAATTGAAAAAATTCTAGCGAATATCGAGGATTGTTTGATTCTTCTTAAAGGCTCAAGAGGAATCCGTCTTGAAAAGCTTATTCCTATATTATAATTATTTGATTAACGAGATGTGCCCCACAACAGCATGACGCTCTTCTGAATATTTTCTTTTGTAGTAAATCCGGTATGAATAAGTACCAACCTGACATTCGCGTCCTTTATATGTCCCATCCCAAACTTTAGAAAAATCATTCGCATCAAATATCATCTCTCCCCATCTGTCAAAAATCTGAACTTCGAAGAAATCCTCATCTATACTTGAAGAATGTGTAGGAAACCACGTATCATTTAGTCCGTCATTATCAGGCGTAAAAGAATTTGGTGCAAAAATAATCGCATCTTGATTAACAAAAATTAATATTTGCATACTATCAACGCAACCCATATCTGATATACCATACAAGGTAACCGGGAAAAGGTCTTCATCATCGATGTGATAATCATGAGCTCCAGGATTAAAGACAAGAGAATCTGTACTCCCATCTCCATAATCCCAAATATAATCTACTGCGTTAGAAGTATTATTGGTAAACTCAACTTCGGAGGATCCAAATGATATTTGCGTTGTAGATACAGAAAAATCAACATTCGGACTGGGTAATACACAAATAAGGTCAGCCATTGTTGTTGAAGCCGTACATCCATAGGGTGTTCCCATTGACAAACTGATATCATAGCATCCTTCATCCCAAAATGTAAAACTAAATCCAGAACATTCATTAATACTAGTAAGTCCATCGATATCCCAAATACAATCAAATGAATTATCAGTTGTATTCGTGAAGACCACATTCATAGGGGAACATCCGGATGTTGCGTTCACATCAAAAGTGACTTCTGGAACGGTATCGACGGTAACCGTAATGGTTTGTGTCTCTGCAAAACATCCGTTTAAATCATAATTTACAAGATAATCCATGGTGGATGTAGGTGTAATAGTAATTGTCTCCGTATTATAATCTCCTGGCATCCATGAAAATGTACCTCCAACAACAGAAGGCACAGCCGTAATCGAAATGGTTTCTCCAATACAAATACCCACATCAGAAACACTAATGGACGGTTGGTCAGTTACTGTAACTGTAGCAATTGACTCTGGACTTTCACAATTATTTAATTCATAAACTACAGAATAAGATGTTGTGACCGTTGGATTTACCTCTAAGTTTGCACTTGTTTCGGGATAACCTGTCCAAGTATATACTCCTCCTGTTGTTGACGGAATTGCTATTAACGTACCATCATCTCCATTACATATACCAATATCATCCATCATTATTGTTGGAATTTCATTGACAATGAGTTCTGCGGATTGAATTTCACTTGTACAACCATTCAATGTATAACTCACATTATAGGTTACACTGGTATCCGATGAAATGGTAATACTAGATGTGGAAAATCCACCTGGAAACCAATTAAACGTTCCACCACTCTCTGAAGGATAAGCGGTAAAAGTTCCTACATCGCCCTCACAAATTGACACATCAGCAACAGCGACTTGAGGTGTCGTGATCACTTCCACACTAAAACTAATTGTATCTGATGGACAACCATTCAAGGTATAAATCATATCATATTCAGTATTTACCAATGGAAATACCGTAATGCTAGCATTGATATCATTTGTTGGAAGCCATTCATAGGTTCCCCCTGCTAAAGACGCACTACCATTCAATACTGCAGGTTGAGTTGAACATATTAAAGCATCACCACTAATAGATGCAACGGGCGTCGGTAGCACCGTAACTGTTGCAATGGCCACGTTACTAGGACAACCATTATTGTATTCAACTGAGTAAAAAGCATTTGAGCTTGGCTCAACATAAACCAGAGAATCAGTACCTAAACCTTGAGACCAAAGAAAAGAACCTCCTGGTTGATCAGTTTGTGCCCATAAACCAATCGAATCACCAGAACAAATAACTTCAGAATTAACAGTAACTGTTGGGTTTGGTAATTCTAAGATAAAGATTGAATCAATCCCCATACATCCATTTACTCCCATTCCTTCTACATAGTACATTCCCTCATAGTACATTCCCTGGGCTGGAACGGTGTAATTCGCACCTACCCCTAAACCATTTAACCATTCATATGATTGACCTCCATTTGCCTCTAAATCGACAGAGGTAATATTACAGGTCATAGTGTCTACACCCGATAAATTGGAAATACCAATATTAGGTGAAATAAAATCTTCAGTAATTATAATAGAGGCAGTGCTTTCACAACCATTTGTACCAGTACCTGTTACTTCATACGTTCCGGCTGTGTTTATACTTGTCAAATTTCCAGTTCCTGAAGCACCTCCCCACACATATGAAGTTCCTCCGCTAGAATTTAGTTGTATAGATGGATAGTTACAATTTAATTCATCCGTTGTATTGGTAGAATTGGTTATGAGTATACTTGGTAAGGAATAGTCCTCATAAACCACCACTTCCATCTGCAATGGACAGTTGTTTGAATCTATAAAATTAACGGTATACGTACCTGAAACATCAAATGAATTCGCGCTAGAGTTAGGATTCAATCCTCCTGACCAAAAATAATCCGAACCGCCAAAGGCTTCAACAGAAACCG
>JABJEE010000112.1 GCA_018665005.1 Flavobacteriales bacterium | reverse complement strand
CAATTCAGGAGCAAAGGTTTTTAACCATTTTTTTAGTTTTCTTGGGCTGAGGACTTTTCTCATGATATCCGTAACAAGAAGCCCTCCCGACATAAAGTCATACCCAAGAGGTTCAGCGGATAAGCTTTTATAACCGTTTTTGAGATAGTACTTAGTGGCCGTGCTATCTACTACTTTTTGAAGTTCTTTTACACCAAAGGTAACAGCGTAATCATGGGCAAAGGCAAGGCCCATAGAGGGACTATCATGACTACCACTAATTAGATTTTCAGGTCTTATGTTCCTCCAAAACCAGATATGTGCATTAGCGATGTAATCGGCAAGAGGAGATATGTTTTGTAACCAGACTCTCGCGTCTGGATCATCCCAACCGGAGAGTTCATCAGCCACTTTAAGCAGCCAAGATTGACCATACGGAAACTCAAATAAACCAAATTCATTGTTTTGAACAAAATCGAGTTCTGCAGTAATATTTTCAGATTTAAAACTGTTTTTTAGGCGTTCTCTTATGGCATCAGCCTCAGGAAGATTGGGATAAGATTTGAGTAATTTGACAAGGCACCAATGGTTGTGCACACTGCTGTGCCAGTCGAAACATCCATAAAATGAAGGCCAAAGTGCTTTAGGCGAAGGCTCTTTATCTAGACTTCTGAGTGAGGGCCAATAGTCTTCCCCTGAAATCGTGTCTACATATTTCCAGCTATATCTTTTTTTATAAACCCGTTCAATAAAGTGGGGCTCTGATTTACCAGTACATTCTAATGATAGATTCGCAAAATAGGAAGCCCCCTCCACTGACAGATTATAACGCCCATCATTTTTTAACTCCACAATGGATGGATTTTGTGCATAGGACGATAAGGTCACCCAAAAAAAGGCAAATAGAAATAGATGTCGCATATTCAATTTTTAATGGTTATTTAGAATCTTTTTGAGTAAATCCATTTTTGATAATGGCTCTCGTTTCTTTTCCAATCCCAATTATTGATGTAACGTTTAAAGGGAACTCTAGTAACACATGGGTAAAGCTGAGAAAGAACAAAAAGCTCAATCCGATGGCATAGTCGTAAGCATATAAGCCACATGCAACAAGCCAAAGTGAAATCACTCCAATAAAACGAACCTTTGGAACTTTGTGCCAGCGAATGACCTCAGTCTTACTGAACCAATTGAGATAATGGTAGAGATATGCAAAAGCAATAAACCGCATGAGCATAATTCCAATTTCCGAAAAGAACACGAGGGACCACCAATTGTCTTTCTGACTGCCATTTTTCGCATCAGCTAATGCAATGGACTTCATGTAGTATGGATGTTCTTGGTTTTGTATAATAAAGTCTTTATTCAAAGAATCTTTCCACATTAATGAAAGATTTTCTTGTTCCATTGAGTCTTTGACGAAGTTGTTGATATAGTCTTTGTTCGTCATATTGGGGGTCAAATCGAACTGTCTTAAAATACTCACATTCGTATTAAAAAACCCAGTTCCTTCAGCATAATAAGCCTCTGTTCCGTAGGAGGAGAGGTAATTCCCGTCTTTTTTTACAGGTAATGAAAATACGAGGACAATAGGGATTGATATAAAAAACACGATAGAAAGCAAGCCTGTTTTACTTCGTGATTTAAGGGCTCCAAAAAGCATAAATAATCCCGTAAATAAGTAAACATGAATTAGAGTGGGGACAAGTGATGTAAGCGCAAAAACAACGGAGCTATTTTTAAATGAATTTTTTTCTGAATTTGCCTCGATTACTTCTTCTTGACTCAACAATTCGGTGTCCAAACCAAACCAGTCGGGACTGTAGTTGTAATAGATTCCAATATAAAGGAGAGCAATACAGGCAATTTTAATATAGAGGTTTTTCACAAACACAAAGAGCGCAACGCTAAATAGCCCAATGAGTACAAATAACCCTAGTAAATCTAGATCTAAATTGAAAGAAAAGTAGACAATAATATACATGATCAAAATAGAGGCTATTTTGATTTTCAGGTCTTTAAACAATACAAAGAGGATAGCACTAAAGAGGGCAAGCATAATAAAGATGTCACCAAAACTCATGCTATAGTACCACTTTACAAAATCAATCTTGGCATCTACTAAAGGTGGGTATAAATCAAAATTTAAAGACTCAAAATCATTCGCAAATGCTGCAATTGAAAGAGCAACACCAATAAATAGTAGAAAGGTGAAGTCATATTTACCTTTCGAGAAATATTGCCGATCATGCAGCCAGCTGATTTCTGTCAAATAATGAAGAGGTCCTAGAAATGCATAAGCAAAAAGAAAGGTCTCAAAGGGCATAAAAAAGGCCAGAGCCGCACTCATAAACATGAGTCCAATGTTTAAATAATTGATTTGAGCGTCTCGGGTCTTTAACATGTATTAAAATTAATTAAAATATGGACAGGAATAAACTATCTGAGATTGTCAATAATTCTATTTAAAGTAGAACTAGGACGCATTGCTTTAGCAGCCAACTTTTCGTTTGGAAAATAGTAGCCTTCAATATTCATAGGCTGTCCTTGTGCATCGATGAGTTCTTTAGTAATCTTAGCCTCATTTGAGCTCAATTTATCTGCGATTTCTGAAAATCGATTTTTTAATTCTAGGTCCTGTTCTTGTTTTGCAAGCTCTTGTGCCCAATATAGCGCCAAGTAATAATGACTTCCTCGGTTGTCTAGTTCTCCACATTTTCGTGAGGGGGACTTGTCATTTAACAAGAATGTCCCTGTAGCAGCGTCAAGAGTTTCACCTAAGATTTTTGCTTTGTTATTATCCGTTGTTTCTGACAAGTGTTCTAACGAAACAGCAAGAGCAAGAAATTCTCCAAGCGAATCCCAGCGCAAATGATTTTCTTTTTCAAATTGGTCAACATGTTTAGGAGCTGAACCACCTGCACCTGTTTCAAATAAACCACCACCATTCATTAACGGAACGATAGACAGCATTTTAGCAGATGTGCCAAGTTCTAAAATCGGGAATAAATCTGTCAAATAATCCCGGAGAACATTGCCGGTCACAGAAATCGTATCGACCCCTTTTTTTACTCGTTCCAAAGAAAATAGGGTAGCATCAAAGGGTGACAGAATCGAGATGTTAAGACCAGTGGTGTCATGTTGCTTAAGGTATTCATTAACCTTTAAAATTAATTGAGCATCATGAGCACGATTTTCATCTAACCAAAAAACCGCAGGGTTTCCTGTAGCCCTTGCTCTATTAACGGCAAGCTTTACCCAATCTTGAATAGGTAAATCTTTAACTTGACACATTCTCCATATGTCCCCCTCGTGAACAGCTTGCTCCATCAATATAGTTCCGCTTTCGTCGGTAACCTGAACGGTTCCTGATTCTGAAAGCTCAAATGTTTTGTCATGGGAGCCATATTCCTCTGCTTTTTGAGCCATCAAGCCCACGTTAGAAACACTACCCATGGTTGTTGGATCAAATGCTCCGTTTTCTTTACAGAAATCAATAGTTGCTTGATATATTGGTGCATAAGACGAATCTGGAATAACGGCTTTGGTGTCTTGAGTTTTTCCTGCAGAGTCCCACATTTTCCCGGAAGTTCTAATCATTGCGGGCATCGATGCATCAATAATGACATCACTTGGGACATGCAGATTAGTTATTCCATTATCAGAATCAACCATTGCTATAGCTGGATTTTCTTTATAACACTCTTCAATATCATTTAATACTTCTTGTTTTTGATCATCTGTTAATCCATTTAATTTAGAAAGAAGATCACCAAACCCATTATTTACATCTACACCAATCTCTGAAAACAAATCATTGTGTTTTTCAAAAAGAGGTTTAAAGAAGGTTTTTACTGCATGGCCAAAAATAATAGGATCAGAAACTTTCATCATGGTAGCTTTCATGTGTAATGAAAACAACAACCCTTTTTCTTTGGCATCAATTATTTCTTTATCTAAAAATGCAATGAGTGCATTTACAGACATGTGTGTCGCATCTACAATTTCGCCTTTCAGCACTTTAACACTTTCTTTTAGTGTGGTTTTTTGTCCTGCATTATTAATCAATGATATAGATAAAGACCCATCATTTTGGATGGTAACAGAATCCTCGTTTGATTTGAAATCACCTTGAGACATTGTTGCCACGTGAGTTTTTGAATCTGAAGCCCATGCGCCCATTCTGTGCGGGTTCTTTTTGGCGTAATTTTTTACTGCTTTTGGAGCCCTTCGATCAGAATTCCCCTCTCTTAAGACAGGATTTACTGCACTACCCTTAACTTTATCATAAGTTGACTTGATCTGTTCTTCTTTTTCATTTTTTGGTTCCTCAGGATAGTTTGGCAAGGCATATCCTTTATCTTGAAGCTCTTTAATTGTTGCTTTCAACTGAGGAACAGAAGCACTAATATTCGGAAGTTTAATAATATTTGCTTGCGGCGTTTTCGCAAGCTGCCCCAATTCGCTAAGTGCATCCTTTACTTTTTGTTCTTCAGAAAGAAAATCTGAAAATTGAGAGATGATCCTTCCAGAAAGGGAAATATCACGTGTTTCGATATTCAAATTTGCACTTGATGCAAAAGCTTCAACAATCGGAAGAAAAGAGTATGTTGCCAAAGCAGGAGCTTCGTCAGTTTTGGTATAAATAATTGTTGGTTTTTGCATAATATTTGTTTTATGATTAAGGCATAAAGAAGAGCAAATTTAATGATTCTTTCGGAGCTAATGGTTGATATTCAAAGCCAAATTTTTATACAGGGAGATAAAGAGTGTTTGTATATACAAAAGATAGGGTGTTGAATCAAAAAAATGAATTAATTTAGGACAGACTAGAAAAACAATACATGAGTTACAATCGACAAAGGGTTTTATTTTATCTGGTTTTCCTTTTTTGCCTTTGTTCTGCTTGTCGGACAATAGAGGCCTCTCTTCCAGAATTACAAGCTGATGAAGCGGAGGCGTTCACGTCAAAAGAGTCCATCATGAGCATTGAATTGCAAATCAATATGGCTCCAGTATTAAATTTGGTTGAAAAAAGCACCCCGAAAACTTTTACAGGAGCAAAGGCTGTGTGTGAAGGTGTTAGTTATAATTATGACTTTAAACGAAAACCAATTGTTTTTAGTACCTCTTCAAATGAGGTGAATTATATGCTGAAAGGAGATTTTTCTCTCAAGTTAAATTATTGTCCTTTGTGTGTTTCATTACTTGGGAAAAGTTCGTGCACTGTCCCACGTATTTCTGGCTCATGTGGAATTGGAGAGCCAAGAAGGAGGTATAGCATGACATACGGGACATCCATAAAACTGAATAAAGATTACAGCTTGAGTTCGCAAACTCATTTGAAAAACTTCCAAATTAATGATCCGTGCGAAATTACATTTATCAATATTGATGTCACCAATAAAGTAAAGGCGGAAGTTGAAAATGAGCTAAAAGCAATGGAGTCAAAAATTGACAAAGAGATTTCGGCTATTGATGTAAAAAGCAAAGTGGATTCGGTTTGGAAGGCACTAAAAACCCCTATTGAATTAGGACCCTATGGCTATCTATTTATGAATCCAAACCGAATTGCCATTAGTGATTTGCGTTATAATGATAAAGAGGCTTTGTTTAATTTAAACTTATTCTTCTCTCCATTCATCTCAACGCAAAAGCAAGAGGTGATAAATAATAATTTAGGTGATATGCCGGACTATAACCAAGTCAGCGGATTTGATATCACTGCGGATTTGAATGCCGGCTACGACTCTTTGTCGTCTCTCTTGAAAAAGGAGTTTTATAATTATGAAATCTTAATTAAGGGGAGGGAATTCATCATAAAAGACCTAAGTATAATTGGCGCTTCTGAAGGAAAACTTGTTTTTAAGGTTTCTTTTGATGGACATCGGAATGGGATTTTCTACCTTATCGGAACACCTGTTTTAGATGAAGAAAATCAGATTTTAAGTTTTGAAGATATAGATTTCGAAATCAAAACAAAGAGCTTTCTTCTGAAGTCAGCGCAATGGATTATGAGTAAAAGTCTAATTCATCAAATAAAAGAAAAATCATCTATAGATCTATCACAAAAAATAATTACAATAAAATCACAGCTCTTAGAAAAGATGAATGGTGAGATTCAGGATGGGGTAATGGCAGAAACAAGTATTGATAAGTTGCGAATAATGAACTTATTGTTAACTTCCAAGTCTATAACTATTCGCACAAGTATTACAGGAGACTTGAAAATTACACTTGATTAAATGAGAATTTACACGCTTTTCTTTTTGATTACGATCTTTTTCCCGTTAGAAATCATTGGGCAAAGATCTTCATATTATAATTGCGAGCAAGGAATATCCTTATCTCAAAACAATTTTTATCACATTGCATTTCAAGGGAGGAAAGGAATTGATCGTACAAATCTTAATGGTTATGGTACAGATGGTGAAATCACAAAAAATCAGATTTGGTTGTTTTTCGTTCCCCCATCTTCTGGTCAAATCAAATTGAAAGTAAAAGACCAAGACCTTTCTTTTAGCACGTTTGTTTTCGCTGAAAATAAGGATGGAATTTGTAGTGACTTTAAAAAAAGTAAAGCAAAGCTTTTACTAAATGCGCCCAAAAGAGATTTGCTTTTGAGTAGGAGTTTGTTTATTGAAGAAGGTTTAAAATATGCTATTGTCCTTGTGGCTGCAGAAAAAATCAAGGATTCATTAGAATTAGAAATCAATTTTTCCCCTCAAGATTCTGATGGGAATAAAATAATTGACTCATTGTTGTTTGACCTTACAAAGCCATCTAAAGACAAGAAGTACACTTTGTGTATTAGGAATTTTCAGGACCATATGCCAGTAAAGGGTAAAATTTCATTTAATGGATCGAATGAAATAAATGGTGCGTATGTGGCAAGTGATTTAATTATGAATCTGAAACGCAATGTTAAAAAATGCGAGCTAAAGGTAGATGCTGAAGGGTTTTTATCATATGATGAGGAAGATTATGAAATTCTTTTGGGTGATAATGGTTTCCAAGACACCATTTATTTAAAGCCCTTAGTTAGAGGAACAGTTGCAAAAATAGATGAAATCTATTTTGCTGCAGGGATGGCAATCATTTTAGAGGAGTCAGCGCCAAAATTGAATCGACTGAGAGATTTCTTGTTGGTAAACCCTACTGTACATATTGAAATTCAAGGGCACGTTAATGGCGATGGGAAAAAGCCGATGAGGTCTAAGAGGTTATCAAAGAAAAGAGCGAAAAGTGTTTTGGATTACTTAATAGATGCAGGAATCTCTTCTGATCGATTGAGTTCCGTGGGGTTTGGATTTGATAAACCAGTTCATGACGAGCCCAAAAATGAAATGGAAAAAGAGGCCAATCGGCGTGTAGAAGTATTGATTAACTAGCTTTTAATAATACGGGGAAATCATAAAGTAAACCAAAACTCCCGAAGCCGCAACGTAAAACCAAAGAGGAAACGCAAACCTTGTCCATTTCTTATGTCTTTCAAAGTCTCCCTGCCAAGCAAATAGATAAGAGAATAAAACAATCGGTATTACGACTAAACTCAATAATATATGAGAAATGAGAAGAATAAAATAAGCATATTTTAATGCCCCGTCCCCTCCATATGGAGTGCTATCAGATGTCATATGATACAAAACGTAAAGTAATAAAAAGAGAATAGAAAAAGTCAAACAAACTTGAATTGCGCGTTGATGAAGCGTTCTATTTTTATTTTTTATGGCCAAAATCGCAACGATTAAGCCAATGGCGGTTAACCCGTTTAAAGAAGCATATACGGGAGGCAGAAAGCTCAAATCAACACCCTCAATTTTTATGGTAAATAATACCGCAACTGCTATAGGAATAACAACTGACACAGCGATTATCGCTTGCTTTATTTTTTTCGAATTATTTAAAGTTGTACTCATAACGCATCAGTTTATCAATTTCTTTCTTTAACCTGTCAAATTCTTTTTTGTTCACATCCCCGTTTTCATCCGTGATGTTGTACACGCCTCTCACCCGTTTTTTTTTATCTACGAGTGAAAAGGCCCCAGAATGGGCGTATCCACCAGCGGCGCCCTTATCTTTGCCTGCAAATATTTTGAAGCTATCAATTCCCAGTTGATGAGTTTCTTTTTCATCACCTGTCAAGAAATCCCAGTTGGGACAATTGTCACAGTAGCTGTCTTTAAACTTTTTTAGAACTGAGGGGATGTCGTTTGAGGGATCTATCGAAAATGACAAGATTTGGAAATATTCGAGATACCTGTTTTTTTCTAGCCAATGGTAAAGCTTTGCCATTTGGTCGTTCATTAATGGGCAAATGGTTGGGCACGAGGCAAAGAAGAATTCAGCAACAATTATTTTGTCTTTATAGGTAGACTTATTGACCTCTATTGAGTCTTGATTCAAAAAACTAAAATAGGGGATGGTTTCAAAAATCGTATCGGTAATTTCTTCTCCGTTTTCTTTAGATTCAACAACATCAACATGCCCAATGTAAGGCAGTTTATTAGATTTCTTTTGAATTTGAACAGGGTTTTCCTCAGAACAACTTGTGATTAAAAATAGCAACAGTACAAGATAAAACAGTCTCATTGTTTTCGTTAATTAGAATTCGCCTTATCATATTCTTTTTGCAGCAAGGCCATACTTTGTTCCATTCGTCTTATGTGTCCTTCTTTTTTCCCGGATAAAACCATTCGTAAACATTGCTTTTTATCCATAAGTAACATGAGCTCTTGAAATTTATTTCCATCTTGTAAAAGAGATGCTCCATTGTGTTCTATATTGTAGATAGACTTCACGTCGCCCTTTGCCAAAACCCAGATAGAAGGGTCATAGTTAGGCACTATCTTTTTTAACAGGTCTTCAATAGGCGATAAGTCCTTAATGGGATCACCGTTGCCATCTGTAACAAACGAAAGTATTTTAACTTGTTTTCTCTTTTTCGTTCTGTTGTTCCAGATGCGTTGGTAAATCGTTTGATTGATATTCCACAACAATACGGAACAACTGTCTGGACAGGACTCTTGTATGGTAGAGATTAAGACAATGTCTCCTTTAAAGTCAAGTGAGCTCCTCTTATTCCCATTTACATCTGTAAAATTAAAAGAGGTGATTGTGCCGTAGTTTTCAAGTGTTTCGAACTTGTGTTCACAAGAACGAGTCATGAATAAGGTCATGGATATAAATATGACCGCTGGCCCAAACACCAGCATAAATCCCAAAAAATTATTGAATCTTTTTTTTGTCAAAGAGATAAATTAAGCACCCATCCATGCGTCTCCCACCGCTAAAGCCTCCCACAGGGCGATAAATATGAGATACATAATAAACAAAGCATATGGAATAAGAACAACATTTCTTAGCCATTTCTTTTCATCTCCGAGGTGCATAAACACCATAACAATGTAACCCGCTTTCAAAAGTGTAAGTGCAACAAACGACCACTTTACATAAGGCCAAGCACCTGAACTTTGTTTGATGTATGCACCAAGTGCCACTTCTAAAACCGTAATGGCCGTTAAAAGTATCGTAACTTTCCAGATTTTTTTTCTGATCAGCTTTCCTTCATCATCAGAATGATGCCCGTTAAGCGAATATTCTATTAAGTCGTCTCTTTCCATAAAGCGTTAAATTTAAATGAGATAAAAGAAGGTAAAAACAAATACCCAAACTAAATCTACAAAATGCCAATACAGGCCGGTTTTCTCAACCATTTCGTAATGGCCTCTTTTATGATATACCCCTCGCATTACACCAATTAAAATCAGGATATTAATCAATACTCCTGAGAAAACGTGAAATCCATGAAACCCTGTAATGAAAAAGAAGAACTGACCGTATTGTTGTGGTCCGTATTCGTTTTTATTGAGGTTCGCACCATAAATTACACGATTTTCTTCGCCACTATAAATCGCGCTGTAGTACAAATCTTCTGCTTTTTTTCCTTCAATTTCTTTTCCAACTGTATAGGATTTTCCGTCTTTTTTAATAATTAATTTAAGGTGATCATCTTTTGCCTTTTTGATGGAGGCTTTAGAACCATCATGCAGTTCGATAATGCCATTATTGATGTGACCTTTTTCGGCAGCATGCTGAAAAGTGTGCATTAAATCTTCTTTAATTACATCTCCTTTTTTGTGATGGGTTCCAGCTTCAGTGACAGTGAAACTCTCTATTTCTCCAAAATGTCCTTTTACAATGGCTTGTGAGCCGTCTGCAAGCTCAACCTTTCCAAACTCAGAACCATGTATGAAGTGACTCCATTCCCAAGCTTGAGAACCCAAAAAGAAAAACCCACCAATAATGGTAGCAATCATCCATTTTACAACACCTTTTTTATCCATACGATGACCAGCTTCTACTGCCAAAACCATGGTTACAGAAGAAACAATTAGAATGAAAGTCATTAAGGCAACGTATATTAATGGAAAACCATGACCTAACCCGGGTAATGAATTAAAAGTCTCTTCTCCAATTGGCCAAGCTTCGAGAGTATCGTGTCTTGTAAATCCATAGGCAACAAGAAGACCACTAAAAGTCAGGGCATCTGAAACAAGGAAAAACCACATCATCAATTTACCATAACTCGTTTGAAATGGAGATTCCTTTCCTCCCCAAAGAGTTTCCGTATCTAAATTCGCTGATTGACTAGCCATTTAATTTATTTTTCTGCAAGTTTAATGAATAAATATCAAAAAAAGTATCAAATAGCCCCACAATAGCCCTAAAAAGTGCCAGAAAATGGAAGTTAGCCGCAATGAAAGGTTATTTTTTGAATTAAATGTATTTTTGAAAGTTTTTATAACAATTCTCAATAAGTAGAGTAATGCGACTAGAACATGCATTAAATGAGCGTAGGTGAGCAGGTATAAAAAAGAAGATGCATTGTCTCGAGATCTTTCAGCTTCATTCAATTCATAGCTTGTCAATGACTTACCGCTTTTTCCAGCGAGCTTTCTTTTTTTCATAATAAGCTCTTCACCTTTATACCAAATAGTGTAATCTTCTCCAATGGTGCCAATTGGTACCATATCGACTCTTCCTTCCTTTACATTTTGAGCTAAATAATGAAGGTTATTGAAATCTGATGGGCCGAGTTGCGTTGAATCGTTGATGTATAATGTATTGTTTTTGACAATCAATGGCTTGTTTTTATAAATGATATTCACATTGGAAATATCTTTTGTGAGTTTTTGTCCCAAAGGGTTGTTCTTTGAGGGAATAAATTGGCCCAAATAATTAGTGAAAAGCTCAAAGTCGTTTCCGCTCAATTTCTTGTTGTTTAACATGTACATGTTGTTTTCCACATATACATAATCTCCATTAATTTGAACTTCAAACGGCTGACCATACTTCCCTTCTGAAACCATTATTGTACTTGTTCCATAAATGCCTTTTTCTTTTAATTGATTGAATCCTTTAAATTGAAAGAAAATAAATAAAAGGCCTAAAACAAGAGTGATGGACATAAACACTTTCAATAAATTCGAATTGTTATTTTTAGCCTGTTTAATGGCAAAAATAAAGCTCATGCTACTTAAAAATATCATGGCTGAACTCCACCAAAAAGCATTTGGCATTGCTGCTTTGATCCATATAGAGTCTCCCATGAGAACAATGTATGCTGAGGATAAACCCGCAAAAAACATTATGATGCTAAAGATGCTCACGTAGACGAGGTTCTTTTTCATCTTTTCATTGATTACTGGGTCTTTGTCTTTAGATAAATCCATTTGTTTTAATATTTAATTTGTTGTTTAAATTTTATCAAATACGTAGGTAAACTGAATAATTGGTAAATAAACAAAAGAGGCGAACATAAGTTTTCGAGCATCCGAATCCTGTAGGTTTAAAAATAATTTATAGGCATAATAAAAGAAGAATATCCCAAGTAATGAGGCAATGACAAAAGTGACATCTCCTGTCCAATTGAATACCCAAGGTGTAAGACTAAACGGTATCAATGCCAAAGAATACAGCATGATTTGAAAAGCAGATTGTTTTGATTTTCCGTTTGCAGAAGGCAAGAGGTTAAACCCTGCTTTTTGGTAGTCATCATGGGTAACCCATGCAATGGCCCAGAAATGAGGAAACTGCCACGTGAACTGCACAAAAAACAATATTCCAGGTAAAAAGCCAAATTCATTTGTAGCAGCAATGGCACCGAGAAAAGGAGGTATGGCACCTGGGAAAGCCCCAACGAATACAGCCCAAGGCGTTCTTGTTTTAAGAGGCGTATACAAAAAAACGTAGCTAACAAAGCCCGCAAAACCCAAAAGAGCAGACTTTAAATTGATAAGGTAAAGCAGAATGGTCCCTATAATCAATAAGCAAATAACAATGATATATGCGCTTTTAACGGACATTTCCCCGGTTGGTATAGGACGGTTTGAGGTGCGATTCATGAGCTTGTCAAGATCCTTCTCCCATATCTGATTTGCTCCATTGGAAGCAGCGGTAACGAACGCCCCTCCCAGTAGAAGAAAGACAATAATTTGAAGGTCTTTTCCTCCCGCGAATAAATATCCTGAAAGAGCAGAAAGGACAACCAAAAAAGAGAGTCTAAACTTTGTAAACAGTAAAAAATTTTTCAGTGTCATCCTTGTGATTAAGATGCGAGAATTTATTTCGGTGCAAAATTACGAAATATAAGCAGTTTATAATTCTTTAAAATTCAGGAATCTGTCATTAATAAAAATAAAGAGTAAAAAAAGTCCAATCATATTATCTATTATCTTTATCCGAAAATCATTTAGATGTTTGAAAACATAACCATTGAAAACAAAGAATTGGTCTCTTATATCACTATAAATCGACCCTCTCAACTCAACGCCTTGAATAAAAAAACAATTCAAGAATTGAATGCAGCATTAAAAGTTTGTCAAGAGGATCCTGATACTGGTGTTGTGATTTTGACAGGTAGTGGTGAAAAGGCCTTTGTTGCAGGAGCTGATATTAAAGAGTTTGCTGATTTCTCCATTGCGGAAGGAGGAGTGTTGGCTTCAAACGGTCAAGAGATTCTTTTTGATTTTGTAGAAAACTTCCCAAAACCAATATTGGCAGCGGTGAACGGATTTGCACTTGGTGGCGGGTTAGAATTGGCTTTGTCAGCCCATATACGGGTCGCAAGTCAAAATGCAAAAATGGGTCTTCCTGAAGTATCTCTTGGAGTTATTCCGGGATATGGTGGAACGCAGCGTTTGGCTCAGCTTGTTGGAAAGGGACGGGCAAACGAAATGATTTTCACTGCTGGAATGATAACGGCTGAAGAGGCTTTGAAGTATGGTTTGGTCAACTATGTTGTGGATCAGAAGGACTTGATTTCTACATGTGAAGGCTTGGCAAAAAAGATCCTTAAGAACTCGCCAATGGCAATTAGATCGGCAATTAAAGCGGTCAATGCGGGTTACAGGAGCGGAGTAGATGGATATGAGGTCGAAATTGAAGAGTTTGGAAAATGTTTTGGAACATCGGAATTTAAAGAGGGAACGACGGCTTTTCTTGAGAAACGAAAAGCAAATTACAGAAAAGCTTAATGGTAAATCCGATTAAAAAACTTTTTGGAGAGATTGCCATTTATGGCCTGTCATCCATAGTCGGTCGGCTTCTTAATTACTTACTTGTTCCTTTATATACTTTCGTTTTTATAAACCCCGCGGACTATGGAGTTGTTTCCGAGCTTTATGCTTGGGTTGCCTTTTTTATTGTCATTTTGACTTTTGGAATGGAAACTGCTTTTTTCAAGTTCATTCAAAATGAAGAAGATAAAAAGAATGTGTTTTCAACCGCTTTTTCCGCATTACTTTCTCTAAATGTTGTTTTTTTCATCCTTGTTCTTCTACTGAATAAGGACATCGCATCCCTATTGCTATTTGGCGGGCATGGGGAATATATCATTATGCTTGGTGCCATTGTTTCAATAGATGCCATTAGTGCACTTCCTCTTGCAAAATTGCGTGCAGAAGAAAGAGCAAAAAGATTTTCGATAATTCAGCTCTCCTCAATTGGAGTAAACATCATCCTCAATTTAATTTTTTTACTTGTTTTATTTGATGGGAATAATCCTGAACAAGGGGTGTTTTATATTTTCCTTGCCAACCTCATCGCATCTTTAGTTAAGCCTTTGTTTTTGTTTAAATCCTTTGGTTTATTGAACGGAATTGATTGGGGTTTATTAAAGCGGATGTTTTTGTTTTCATTTCCTTTAGCTATAGCTGGTTTTGCAGGAATAATCAATGAAACTTTAGATAGGATTCTTTTGAAACAAATATTATATAATCCAAACGTGTCATCCTCTTTAGATTATGCCGAAGCCCAGGTAGGTATTTATAGCGCCTCATACAAGTTGGCAATGCTTGTCACTATTCTTCTTCAGGCATACAGGTATGCTGCAGAACCTTTCTTTTTCAGTCAAATGAAAAACCTTGATCGAAATAAAGTGTACAGTCAAATCATGAATGTTTTTATTGCATTCGTATGCGGTGTCTTTTTGTTGGTCACCCTTAATCTAGATATTTTCAAACACTTTATTCAAAACGAATCGTATTGGGTGGGTCTGCAGGTAGTACCCATTCTTTTGATGGCAAATATTTTTTTAGGGATCTACTACAATCAAAGTATTTGGTATAAACTTAGCGGTAAAACTAAATTTGGAGCATATATTGCCTTAGTGGGTGCGGGTTTGACCATTATTATTAATGTAATTTATATCCCTCAATATGGTTACATGGCGAGCGCCTATGCCACCCTTATTGTATATTTCATTCAAATGTTGATTTCATACATCCTTGGTCAGAAGCATTACCCAATACCCTACAATCTTCGGAAATTCTTTTTATACTTGGGTTTAGCCCTATTCTTATATGCAATCTCTCCATACCTCAAGGTTAATAACTTTGCACTAAATCTATGTATTCAAAACGGGTTATTGCTTATGTTTGTTTTAACTGCATTTTACTTTGAGAGAAAGGATAAATACCCCATTTAAATGACTTTTATTGAGAACTTTTTTGACGGTCAATTGTTAGGTTAATCACGTTGAAAACAATAATTTTGTATTAATAATAACTATGTCAGATTTTCAAGCCGGTAATTTTTTGAAGCAAATCGAAGTCCCCAAAGACCTTAGAGAGAAATTTTCTGTAGAAGACCTTCCTCAAGTTTCCAATGAACTTCGGCAATATATCGTAGATGTCATTTCTGAGATTGGTAACAGCCATTTTGGTGCCAGTCTGGGAGTAGTAGAACTTACCGTGGCATTACATTATGTATTCAACACCCCTGAAGATCAATTGGTTTGGGATGTTGGACATCAAGCATATGGGCACAAAATCCTGACAGGGCGCAGAGACCTTTTTCATACGAACCGAAGCAAAGGAGGAATTTCAGGCTTTCCCAAAAGAGCAGAGAGTGAGTATGACACATTTGGTGTTGGGCACTCATCGACATCTATTTCTGCAGCCTTAGGAATGGCAGTAGCTAATAAATATCAAAATAGGAAGAACACACAGCACATTGCCGTGATAGGTGATGGAGCCATGACTGCGGGCTTGGCTTTTGAGGGGATGAACCATGCGGGTTTTGAAAAGGACGCAAATCTTTTGGTCATCTTGAATGACAACTGTATGTCAATTGATCCCAATGTAGGTGCTCTTCGTGAGTACCTAACAGACATAACAACCTCCCACACATACAACAAGGTTAAAGATGAAGTTTGGAACTTACTCGGGAAAATCTCCAAATTCGGCCCTGATGGAAGATCTATTGCGGCTAAGGTATCTACGGCATTAAAGTCGAGTTTACTCAAGCAAAGCAATCTTTTCGAATCCTTAAATTTTAGATATTTTGGCCCTGTTGATGGCCATGATGCCATCGGAATGGCAAAAGTATTAGAAGATTTAAAAGATATACCTGGTCCGAAAATTCTTCACTGTATCACTAGGAAGGGTGCGGGATTTAAATATTCTGAAGAAGGGAACCCTACAAAATGGCATGCACCTGGAGTTTTTAATAAAGAAACAGGTGAAATTGTTAAAATCATTCCTCAGAACCCTGAACCACCAAAATATCAAGACGTTTTTGGACATACCATTGTTGAGCTGGCAGAAAAAAACGAAAAAATAATGGGAGTCACACCGGCAATGCCGAGTGGGTGTTCATTAGGAATCATGATGGAAGCTATGCCAGATAGAGCATTTGATGTTGGTATTGCAGAACAACATGCGGTGACTTTTAGTGCTGGTTTAGCTACTCAAGGACTGCTTCCGTTTTGTAATATTTATTCATCGTTTATGCAAAGAGCTTACGATCAAGTCTTACATGATGTGGCTATTCAAAATTTAAATGTGGTATTTTGTCTGGACAGAGCTGGTTTGGTTGGTGCGGACGGTGCAACCCATCACGGAGCTTATGATTTGGCTTACATGAGGTGTATCCCAAACATAACGGTTTCAGCACCGATGAATGAAGAGGAATTAAGAAACTTGATGTACTCCTCACAATTAGAAAATAAAGGGCCATTCGTTATCAGGTATCCTAGAGGAAAAGGTGTCATGACTGATTGGAAAAAACCGATGAAAGAAATTTCCACAGGAAAAGGACGACGATTGTCAAACGGTGATGATTTAGCGATTCTGTCTATTGGTCATCCTGGAAACTTTGTGCAGTCTGCAATATCCGAATTGAACGAGTTCGGAGCATCTGTTGCTCATTATGACATGCGTTTTGTAAAGCCTATTGATGAAGTGATGCTTCATGAGGTTTTCACTAAATTTGATAAGGTAATAACCATTGAAGATGGTTGTGTAATGGGAGGATTTGGCTCTGCTGTTATAGAATTCATGACGGATCAAAAATATAAAGCGGAAGTTGTTCGTTTAGGTATTCCTGATCAATATATTCATCATGGAACCCAAAAAGAGCTTTGGTCTGATTGTGGATATGATGCAAAAGGGATTGTAGACACTGTCATCAAGACACTTTCCTTGTCAAAACAATCAAGAAAACTGAAAAAAAACATCAGTTAATCCTATTTTTTCTTTTATATTGGACGACTAAATTGTTAAAATTATGTCCACCAAATCAAATCAAAGTGCCTTATTTACACTTACAACAGTGTTCTTTTTCTGGGGTTTTATTGCCGCGGGAAATTCAGTTTTTCTAGGCTTCTGTAAAGAATATTTTAGTTTAGATCAGTTTCAAAGTCAATTGATTGAGTTTGCATTTTATGGTGCTTACTTTATTGGTGCATTGATGCTCTTTATGTTTTCAAGTATTGCGAAAACTGACATCATGAATAAATGGGGTTTAAAAAATGGAATCGTTTATGGGTTAATCTTGTCTGCTTTTGGAGCGGGATCAATGATTCTTGCTGTTACTGGTGCTGAGCCTGGGGATTCTTCCGCTTTTGGTTTTGTTTTGGGCTCCCTTTTTATTGTGGGCCTAGGTTTTTCGTTACAGCAAACGGCGGCCAACCCATTTGCACTTCTTTTGGGCGAACCTGAAAAAGGGTCGCACCGACTAAATTTG
The DNA here is from genome assembly GCA_018665005.1 of Flavobacteriales bacterium. Classification (GTDB taxonomy): domain Bacteria; phylum Bacteroidota; class Bacteroidia; order Flavobacteriales_D; family Crocinitomicaceae; genus UBA952. The sequence goes on along the minus strand of JABJEE010000112.1, from coordinate 11,273 downwards.
GCAGGAGGAGTTAATTCACTAGGAACTACTATCGGACCAATCATTGTCACATTAATTTTATTTGGTACTGCGGCGAAGGCAGACATTAGTTTAAAAGACGAAATAGCATCTGGTAACTTGACGCTTGCTCAGGTTCAGTATTTATATATGGCAGTTGGGGGTCTTTTTTTAGCAGCGGCAGGTTTGTTTTTCTTTTCTAAAAAACTACCATCTGGTAAGGCAGACTCTGAATTTCATGGAGCAAAAAAAGCAATGATATCGTTATTAACAATTACGATATTATTGGTGATTATATTTTTCTTTGTATTCAGTCAATACTTGGGCTTGGGCAAGGGAGAAAAGCTAAGCGAAGCCTCGGAAATGTCGATTCTTTGGTTGTCTTTAGCGGGTCTATTAGTAGTTATAGGGGGACTTCTGGTAAGTAACGCTTTAGCAAAAAGATCAATAGAGGGTTGGGGAGCAATGAAGTATCCCCAATTGGTTTTGGGCATGTTGGCGATATTTACCTATGTGGGCGTGGAAGTATCGATTCAAAGTAACTTAGGCGCATTGTTAAAACTGCCTGATTTTGGAGCAATGACTGATGCTCAGATTGCACCCTACATTTCGATGTATTGGGGTGGCCTAATGATTGGAAGATGGACTGGAGCTATCGCAGTATTTAATCCCTCTGATAAAATGAAAAAGATTTTAATGATTGTGGTTCCTTATGTAGCCTTTGGTGTAGTATTGAGCTTGAATTTTGTTTCCGGATTTAAAGTAACTCACCTTTTTGTTTTTGCCATATGTGTAGCTGTTCAAATTGCGGGATTTTTTATTGGAAAAGATCGACCAGCACCGACCTTAAAAATATTTGGAATGTTGGGAGTTTTGGCCATGATAACAGGTTTAATGACTACAGGGGAAGTGGCCATATTTGCTTTTTTGAGTGGCGGCTTATTTTGTTCAATCATGTGGCCCTCTATTTTTGCTTTAAGTTTAAATGGTTTAGGGAAATTCACTTCTCAAGGGTCGGCCTTTTTGGTTATGATGATTCTTGGCGGAGCTATTATTCCGCCTTTACAAGGTAAATTAGGTGATATCATTGGAATGCATTCATCTTACATAGTTTGCGCATTATGCTTTGCCTATCTGGCATTTTTTGCATGGTATGTAAACAAAAATCTTCAATCAAATACTTAACTAAACTATTGGTTCTGAACAATCAGTTTTGGTCCTATATTTTATCTAATTCACTGAATTAAATCTTTAGTGTTGTAAGCAGAAATGATTGTTATTTAGATTGTTAAATGTTAATTTTTAAAAAAACAACCTACTTAATGTCAATTTTACACTTATTCTTCCTAAATTGGTCTAATTATAAATTTTAAATGAACTTACAATGAAGAAATTTTATACGTTTTTATTTTTATTAATTGCTGGAAACAGCTTCTCTCAAGTAGAGGGGGTTTGGTATCTCGCAGAACAAGAAGGAGCTTTAGCGGTGGGCTCAGCAGACTGGAACAATACATGGTGGGCTAATAATACTGCCGATATAACAACTAGAGCTTGCCTTTGGGATGATAGTGTGGTTTTTGATGCCAATGGAGATTTTGCAAACGGAATGGGTGCTGATACTTGGTTAGAGCCATTTCAAGGAGTTGGTTCTGAGCAATGCGCTGCTTCTGTAGCTCCTCATAGTGATGCTACTGGAACTTGGAGTTTTGATGCCGGGACTAATGACTTGACACTTTCAGGGGTGGGATGTCATTTAGGTTTGCCAAAAGTGATCAATGGTTCTGAATTAACATCACCTGGAGATGCTCCTGCATCTATTACTTACAAACTAACATTTTCACCAGATGGAAACACGATGACAGTTAACATAGAAGTAGGGGGAAATGCATGGAGATATGTATATCAAAAATCAGGCACAGTAGCAGGTCCAACTACAAATGACATTACATTCAATGTAGACATGAGTGATTATGCAGGAACTATCGGTACGGGTGTATACGTAAATGGTACTTTTAATGGCTGGTGTGGAGATTGTAATCCAATGATTGACGCTGGTGGAGGTATTTGGAAAGTTACTTTACCATTAGATCCGGGAACCATTCAATACAAATTCACTGTTGATGGATGGACTGACCAAGAAGTCTTTGCAGGTGGAGAAGTTTGCACCATTACTGATGGAGGTTTTACAAATAGAATATTAGAGATTACTGAGGGAGCAATTCTTCCTGTGGTGTGCTTTAATAGTTGTGAAGCGTGTCCTGGAGGACAAGGAAGTGAGTCTAATGTTACTTTTAACGTTGACATGTCACTTTATCCAGATCCATTTGGAACGGTTTATGTAAACGGAAGTTTCAATGGTTGGTGTGGAGATTGTAACCCTATGAATGATGCAGGAAGCGGAATGTGGAAAGTTACACTTCCTTTAACTGTAGGTGAATCTATTGAGTATAAATTCACAATCGATGGATGGACTGTAGAAGAAGTATTTGCAGGAGGGGAAAGTTGTACTGTTACTGACGGTTCAGGACAGTATACTAACCGTTACTTTATGGTTGAAGCAGGAGACCCAAGTATCGATATCGTATGTTGGGAGAGTTGTGAACCATGCGCTGTGAGCGTAGAGGAGCAATCAAACTCATTTACTATTGCACCGAATCCATTTAATGCTGAGATTGAAATATCATCAAACGAATCCATGAAAGAGATTAAAATAATCGACCTTTCAGGTAAGGTGGTTGCTTCAACATCTGTTGATGGTAGCTTTGCAAAAATGAATTTGGACTACTTACGGAGTGGTGTATATACGATTACTGTTGAAACGGCAGATTCGATATCAACAAGTCGAATTATTAAGAAATAGTTTTTTTATTTTTTTTTTGATACGAATGGGGAGCTTTGCTCCCCATTTTTACATTGAGAAGTTTTACTACATAATTGTAATAAACGTTAAATTTAAGGTGCATTAGTAAAAAATTTATTTATATGGTTTTCCCTAAAAGTCTGTTTTTATCAACATTACTAATCCTAATAATTCCATTTTGTTTTCTGTCACAGACAGAAATTGAAATACCGATTGATAAGAGGGTTGATGATTTATTATCAAAAATGACCTTAGAAGAAAAAATTGGTCAGATGAATCAATATAATGGGTTTTGGAATGTAACAGGACCTTCGCCAAAGGAGGGGAATGCCAAAGAAAAATATGATCATTTATCAAAAGGTTGGGTTGGCTCGATGTTAAATGTTCGGGGAGCTAACGAGGTAAGGGCGGTACAAGAAATTGCTGTCAATGAATCTCGACTAGGTATTCCTCTTATCATAGGTTTTGATTTGATTCATGGTTACAAAACGATTAGTCCAATACCTTTAGCAGAGTCTGCAAGTTGGGATTTAGAAGCCATAAAAAAATCTGCTGCTATGGGCGCAAAAGAAGCCGCTGCTGCAGGCATAAATTGGACGTTCGCTCCAATGGTTGACATCACGAGAGATGCTCGTTGGGGACGGGTAATGGAAGGTGCTGGCGAAGACCCTTATCTTGGAAGTCTGATTTCTATTGCTCGAGTCCAAGGATTTCAAGGCATGGATTTAAGTGCTCCATTCACTTTAGCAGCTTGCGCAAAACACTTTGCAGCATACGGTTTTGCAGAAAGCGGGCGAGATTATAATACTGTTGACATTGGTGAGAATACTTTGCATAATATGGTTTTACCACCATTCAAAGCAGCTTCAGATGCTGGAGTTAAAACTTTTATGAATTCATTTAACGATTTAAACGGAATTCCCGCAACGGCGGATAAGAATTTACAACGTACTATTTTAAAAGAGTCATGGGGTTTTGATGGTTTTATAGTTTCAGATTGGGGATCGTTAAAGGAAATGATAGATCATGGGTATGCAAGAGATGAAAATCATGCAGGAGAGCTCGGCATTAATGCTGGTTCGGACATGGACATGGAATCCTATATTTATTTGAATGAAATAGAATCTCTTTTAAAAGAGAATCGAATTAAAATAGAGCAAATAAATGACGCCGTAAAAAGGATTTTAAAAGTAAAGTTTGAGCTTGGGTTATTTGACGACCCGTTCAAGTATTGTGACGAAGAAAGAGAAAAAAAGGTGACGGGTTCTGAAGAAATACGAGCAGGTGTTTTGGATATGGCCAAAAAATCAATCGTTCTTTTGAAGAACGAAGGAAATGTACTTCCGTTAAAAAAGAAAGGACAAAAAATTGCTCTCATTGGACCTTTGGCGGATGATAAAAACAGCCCGTTGGGCAATTGGAGAATTGCTGCCGAAAACAATTCTGCGGTTTCTGTATTGGAAGGAATGGAATCTTATGCTGAAAATGAAATTATTTTTTCTCAAGGGGTAAAGCTCGTGAATTCAATACCTGCATTCCATGAGGAGGTTCAGATTAATACCACGGACAAATGCGGGTTTAAAGCGGCAAAAAAAGCGGCAAAAAAAGCTAATGTTGTTGTCATGGTTCTTGGTGAATATGGTTTTCAATCAGGAGAGGGAAGGAGCCGAACCAAATTAGACTTGCCTGGTTTTCAACAGGAGCTTCTTGAAGAGGTATATAAGGTAAACCCTAATATTGTATTGGTCTTAATGAATGGCCGCCCATTGGTTCTTAATTGGGCAGAAGGGCACATTCCCGCTATTGTTGAGGCCTGGCACCTGGGTACTGAGAGTGGTAACGCGATAGCAGAAATTCTATATGGAGATTACAATCCAAGCGGGAAGTTGCCCATGAGTTTTCCTAGGAGTGTCGGACAAATGCCACTGTATTATAATTATAAAAACACAGGAAGACCTGGTGCTAATGGTGCTGATGCAGGTAGCGTATTTTGGTCGCACTATGGTGATGAAAAAAATAGCCCTTTGTATCCTTTTGGTTATGGGTTGAGCTATACTACATTTGAATACTCTGAGATTGAATTAAGTTCAAACTCATTATCAATGAATTCCAAAATTCAGGCTTCAGTAGTACTTAAAAACACCGGTAATTTTAAAGGGAAAGAAGTGGTACAATTATACATAAGAGATCATTTTGCGAGCTCAATTAGGCCCGTGAAAGAATTAAAAGGGTTTGAATTGGTAGAATTAAAACCCGGAGAATCTAGAAAGGTTACTTTCGCCATTGATGCTGAACTACTACAGTTTTACAGTGCCCGAAAAACATGGGAAGCAGAACCAGGTGCGTTTTCTCTCTTTATCGGTTCCAACTCGTCAACAAAACGTATGGTTGATTTTGAGTTAAATTAAATTTTTCATTGTGCTCACTAATTAACTACAAGCATTAACTTTGCACCCAATGGACCATGACATTGAATTGCGCTTTCAGAAACTAACCAAACATCTCGAAAAATCGTTTGGAGAGGATTTAGATATTCACGCCATGCTATTTTTAATAGGGGTAAATGAATATGGCCAGGGGCATAAAAAATATTCTAAACAGGAAAAAACAGATTTAATTCATGTTGCAATTTGTACACTTCTCGTTCCTTCTGGGTATTATGAATACAAAGGAAGAGACGAAGAGGGATGGCCTCATTTTGAGTTGATCAAAAAATTACCTGCAATCGAGTCTAACCAACAACAACATTTAATAAAGGAAGCTCTTTTAGATTATTTTAAATCAAATGCGTATTATTCCGAGAATATTCCAGATTAATGATCACCCACATTTAATTCAGACTCTTCGTGTAGTGCCAAAATCTCAAAATGTTTGGTGAGATGCATTTGTTTGCGGTCAATGTTTTTCAGACCTTTTAGGGATTCAAAATCAAGAAGACGATAAAGCGTATAATTCAGTTTTTCTAAAACATCGAAGAGTTCTTCCCGTTCATCAAAGTTTAGTTTTTTATAGCATTCTACCATTAATACAGGTTTTTGCTCTCTGATTATTTTTGAAATGGTTTTAATAATTTCCTTGTCATAGCCTTCCGCATCTATTTTAATCAATGAAATATCAGCAATTTTGTCGGCATAGTTATTTTCTAAGAACAAACTCAAGTTTTTTCCCTTGACGTCTAAAGGATAAAAATGATTGTGATTTTTATTTTCTATTTCTGATAAATATCCACCATTGCAAAACGAGGGATCAGAATAATTAAAAACATAATCGCCATCTTCATCTGTAGCTGCAAAACAAAAAGCATCAATATTCGCTTTGGATTTATTTAAGCTAATGTTTTCTTCTAGAACTTTAAAAACATATTTATTTGGTTCTAATCCAATTACTAGTCCACGATCTCCGGCAGCTATCCCCATAGGCACTGTTGTATCACCAGTATGGGTTCCTATATCTATAATAATTTTACCCTCAACACCCAGGCCCTTATAAAACTCGATGTTTTTTTTGGTGATTTTTTTCGGTTCTTCCTTGGGATGCTGCCATTGAGCAAATGAAATAATTCCATACCCTTCAACCTCCATATTAGAAATAACCGTACTATACTCAACGGGGACAGACTTGTATTTTCTGATACGAGCGCTTAATTGTTTGATGAATCTTAACATGAATTATTTTATTACTAGAACCTTACCTACTTTTTTGTCTTTACCTGCGTTGGTTGCGGTCCAAATAAAATAAACCCCTGTAACAACAGGCTCACCATTTATAGCTTTGCAATTCCAAGTAGCCGTTCCACCGTTAGATGTGGTTTTATAAACCAGGTTTCCTGCGGCATCAGTAATTTTAACATCTGAATTATATCGAATTCCTTGAATGGTAACTGGTCCAGAAAAGCTCGGTCTTACGGGGTTTGGAAAAACCACAAATCCGTCATAGGTCGGATCCTCATAACTGGCATCTGAACGATATGAAATCAGTCCTTTATCTGTAATTATATAGAGTTCCCCATTTGATTGATCTAATTTCAAATCGAATATATTATTTGAAATCAGGGGAGAATTTTCAGTAGTAAATTGTTCTAAAATCTCTGAGCCATCTGGACTCAGAAGTAGAATGCCGGCATTTAAAGTTGAGACCCATTTTCTATTGCCTCCATCTACCTCAATATCTGTAATATGAGTGTTGCCTAATACGTATTCTACATTCCCTTCAAAGGACACTTTGACCCTTTGAGCATCAAATTCTCCAGGGCTGGCAGCAAAGGCATTAGACGCATTGTATAGTATTGCAAATCCAGCATCAGTACCGATCCATATTTCCCCATCGAAATCTGCGGCTATAGCAGTTACATTATCAGAGGGAAGGTTACCTTGACTCGAACCTGTTTTGAGTTGAATGTATTGATCATCTGAAGAATTGGTTAATGACTCATTGTAATTGTATCCAAAAAGGCCTTTTTCAGATGATGCAAACCAAAGATGATTGTTAAAGTCAATAACCAGCTTTTTTGTGTAAATATTTCTTGCACTTCCTCCACAATCAAAATTGTTCCAGTTCCCCTCTGTATCTTTTACATTCAGGGGGTTTTCAGTATAACCATTGAGCGCCCACAGATTGCCATATTCATCATACGAAACACCTGAGACAAGAGACCAGCCATTTCCACTTGAAGTAAATTTTAGTGTGGAATTTAGATCATTAAAAAGCTCAACTGAGTCATTATTGAAAATGCTCAAAGGTTCTTCGGAGTAGGAAGAAACAGCTACTTCGTCTGTATTTACCGGATTAACAGCAATATCAATAAAATCCCAAATATTTTTATCCTCCCAAGCATCAACTGTCGTTACATTGTGAAAACTCCATTCTTCATTTTTAAATAAATGCAATCCATTTGTGCTAAAAGAGGGGAGCTTACCATTTAACCTTCCACTCGCTATGGCCAGTTTATCCTTTTGCCAGTCCATTGAATAAAAATCATTATTGGTTGGCCCTACAATGGGATAGCGTTTATATCCTACACCGGAAGTGAATAAAAACAAACCTTTGGTTTTATCAGCAGACCATATTCCTTGACCATTACGAACCGTTCTCAATGGTGAAATCCAGGTGTACATATTATTAGAATTGTAAGAGGCTATATTTTCAAGCTGGTCATTGTAAAGGTAGATAGCACCATCCATATTGACCGCAAAGGACGAGTCGCTTAATATATTAATGGAATTTATTTCTAAAGAAAAAGGTACGTCTGTTAATAAATCCACACCTGTATTGTTGAGATAGAATACACTATCCATACCATATCCGTCTTTCTTGAATAGCACAATGAGTTGGTTTTGAAACGACTCAATTTCAGTATATGAGTTTTCATTGATGATTGGAAGTCGTGTCTCGATTTGCCATTGGCTTTCATCTGGTAATGCTGGGTTTGACAAGAGGCCATATTTAAGCATATTTGCTGTTAAAGCAAAAATAGTATCTTCAGCAAAGCTCAAGTCTAGGATGGCCTCATTACCACTTGTTGGATAATAAGTATCTTTAATTTCGTCCTTTTGAATGTCAAGTTTTGATACACAAAAATCTGTGGCAACATAGATGAAATCACCCGATCGCTGAAATCGATTTATTCTTTTGGAGTTTGGGATTTGGGCCAATTTAATTGCGGGGATATTGTAAATGTTATCACTTGTGATCTTATCAATGTTACCGTTTTCATAGCCCACAAGTATAGCTCCTTCGACTTCATCATAATAAATGGTTGAAACATCGATGTCTGAAAGACCGTTAATGTCAGTAAGCAACTCTTCTTCTTCCGTATCACTATTGTATACAAATATTCCATTTTTGAACGCTGTAAACACGGTGTTATCAACAATGGCAACATCAATAGCCTGACCTGAAGCAACGTGTAGTCTCCATTGCCCCATTCCAATTTGAGCCCAAAAGTAATTTCCCATTACGAGGGTTATGATTAATACAAATACTTTCACCTTGGAATAACGCATATAGTTTTAATATATTTAAATACAATAGAATCTTCTGGCCCCATCTGTTTTAAAAACTTGAGAAACCCATGAAATTAAAGTCATACTCCTTGGGTTAAACAAATAATAAACGTGGTCAAAGTTAATGATAATAACCCTTTTCTAGTAAGCTTGTATTATATTTGCATAAATACAACACGTTAGTTCAATGGCAGATCAATTTTCTACAAATAAAGCACCGAAACCTGTGGGGCTATATCCTCATGCCAGAAGAGCAGGAAACTTATTATTTCTATCTGGGGTTGGTCCGCGTGTTGCAGGATCAAACCAGACCGATTCAGAGGTGCCTGGCCTAAAACTTGACCACAATGGTAATTTTATTGAATTTGACTTTGAAGCACAATGCAGAAGTGTATTCGATAATGTAAAAGTGATTCTAGAAGAATCAGGGTCGAGCTGGGGACAGCTTATAGATGTAACTGTTTTTTTGGTAAATATGAAGAGAGATTTCCATACTTACAACAAAGTTTATGCAGAATATTTTAGTGACAATAGTCCTTGTAGAACAACTGTTGAAATAAACTCTTTACCCACACCTATTGCGATTGAATTAAAATGCATCGCTACAATTGATTAATTATGATTGGATTTATTATTAGATGTATTGTCGCAGCTATAACCTTAGGGTTTAACACCTATCTTTTTTATACCGGATATTGGGGATGGGGGATTTGTATGATCTTTATTTCTGCATTGGTTGTGATGTCTTTTTTCAGAAATGAAAACATGATACTTGCTCTTAATCAGATGAGAACAGGGAATACCGACAAGGCGCTTAAGTACATCAATCGAATTACGCACCCTCAATTTATGCCAAGAAAACAACATGCCTACATTCTTTTCTTACAAGCCGTAATGGGAGCTCAACAGGCTGGTATGGCAACAAGTAGTGAAAATAAACTACGAAAAGCAATTGGTTTAGGACTTAGAAAACCTGAGGATAATGCCATGGCAAGGATGCACTTGGCTGGTATTTGTGCTCAAACTGGCAGAAAAAAAGAGGCACTTTCATTGCTATCTGAAGCAAAAAAGCTAGACGGTTCTGGAATGATGAAAGATCAAATTAAGACGATGCAGCAACAGCTTCAAATGGCTCCTTCGAAGAATCAAATGCGAATGGCTCAAATGATGGGAGGGCGTAAAAAGTCTCCTAAGATGAGATAACTTTTATTCATGGAATTATTTACTCAACCTTGGAATGATTACGAGCTTATAGATGCCGGAGGAGGGCGTAAGCTAGAACGTTGGGGAAAACTCATTACAATACGACCTGAGGTTCAAGCCTATTTTCATAGTGGTCTTCCATTTTCGGAATGGTCCAAGATGGCCCACTGGGAATTCATTGAAAAAAAAGGGAAAAAAGGCATTTGGAAACAACTCGTCAAGAACGCCCCTTCAAAAGCCATAATTTCTTATGATAGGTTAAAATTTCATATTGAATTAACCAATTTTAAACACCTTGGGTTATTTCCGGAACAAAGAATCAATTGGGACTACATAAAGGAAAATGTCAAATCGGATCATCGATTTTTAAATCTGTTTGCCCATACAGGAGGAGCTTCCTGTGCAGCTAGAAATCAGGGTGCTGACACCATACATGTAGATTCTGTAAAACCTATGATTTCATGGGCGAAAAAGAATATGGAATTGAGTAGGCTATTGAATATTCGATGGGTTCACGAAGATGCTCTAAAGTTTCTGAATCGGGAGGTAAAAAGAGGAAATAAATACCAGTCCATAATTATGGATCCACCTGCTTGGGGTATGGGTGCCAAGGGAGAGCGATGGAAATTAGAGGATCAGATAGATTCCTTAATGTCTGCAGGGGCTTCTGTACTTTCTAATGATGGTTTTTTAATCCTAAATACTTATTCTCCATCTGTTGATAGTAATACTTTACAAGAGATTGTTTCCATGTATTTTCCTGATAGAGTTTCGCAGGTATGTCAACTCAACATGAATACTAAAACCTCTAAAAAATTATATTTTGGAGAGTTGGTAAGAATTGAAAAGAAAAAAACAGAAGTTAAAACTTACTGACCTATGTCATTTTTTAAAGAAGGTCATTTGCCAAATTAGCCAACTCCGAACGTTCACCTTTCTCAAGTTTAACATTAGAAAACAATGGCTGTCCTGTAAGTCGATCAATAAGGTAGGCAAGACCATTACTGTTCTCATCAAGATAAGGGGTGTCAATTTGATGGACATCTCCTGTAAATATAATTTTTGTGTTTTCTCCTGCTCTAGTTATAATCGTTTTCACTTCGTGAGGAGTTAAATTCTGGGCCTCATCAATAATAAACATGATATTGGATAAGCTTCGTCCACGAATAAATGCCAAAGGAGTAATCAAGATCTTTCCAGATTCTTGCATT
>JABJEE010000111.1 GCA_018665005.1 Flavobacteriales bacterium | reverse complement strand
GTTTGGATCATTTTCTTCATGAACTGCAATTAGTGTTGGCACACCAAATCCCCTTTTGAATTCTTCTCGAACCTCAGAACCTGGTGATTTTGGAGCCATGAGTATTACAGTGAGGTCCTCTCTTATTTTTATTCCTTCCTCGACAATATTAAAACCATGAGAATAAGAGAATGTAGCACCATGCTTCATTAACGGAATCGCTTTATTTACTACCTCAGTATGCTGTTTGTCTGGTGTGAGATTAATGACAAGGTCTGCACTTGGTAACAATTCCTCGTAGGTGCCCACCTTAAAATTATTTTTGTAAGCATTTTGATAAGAATTCCTTTTGGTTTCAATCGCTTCTTCTCTTAATGCAAAGGAAACATCTAGGCCAGAATCTCTCATGTTAAGCCCTTGATTCAATCCTTGAGATCCACAACCAATAATGACCACCTTTTTTCCTTTTAGGACGGATATTCCATTAACAAATTCTAATGTGTCAAGAAAATCACATTTTCCAAGCTGTTGTGTTTGCTGTTCCTGAGATAAACTGTTGTAATAATTTTTCATTTCAATATATGTTAAGCGTTTTCTAATTCATTTACTATTGATGTCAATGTTCTCATTGGTTTAGTGATGGCCACTCTTCCTGATCTCACAAATTCGAGAATTCCAAATGGCTCGAGCTCATTAAATAATTTTTGGGTTTCGTCTTTATGTCCCGTTTTTTCAATGACCGTAAATTGGGTCTCTACACTAAGTACTCTGGCATGATGAGATCGAACAATATGCTCGGCCTCTCCTCCTTGAAGTAAGATGCTTGTGGGCACCTTGAAAAGAGCAATTTCTTGATAAATCACTTCATCATCAAGATGATAAACCGCCTTAATGACCTCGACCTGTTTTTCAAGCTGAAGCGTCACCTTTTTTACCGTTTCTTCAGTTTCAGTTACCACTATGGTATATCGATGGATATCTTTTACCTCGCTATCTGAAGCAGCAATACTTTCTATGTTTATTTTTCTTCTTGTAAAAACAATGGTCACTCGATTTAAAAGACCAACCATATCCTCGGTAAAAACCGATATCGTATATTTTTTCTTCATTTTTTTATTTAAGTCTGATTTCTGAAACTGAAGCACCAGTTGGAATCATAGGAAAAACATTGTTTTCTTTACCAACCTTTACTTCAAGAAAATAAGCCCCTTCGAAATCGAGCATTTCTTCAACAGCGCCGTTCAATTGTTCTCGTTCTGTTACCTTTTTCGATTTAATATCGTAGCCCTCGACTATTTTTTGAAAATCAGGATTGACCATTGTAGTTGATGCATATCTTTTATCAAAAAAGAGCTCCTGCCATTGTCTCACCATTCCCAAAAATTCATTGTTGAGGACCACTATCTTAACAGGGATTTTCGTTTGAAAAATGGTCCCGAGTTCCTGAATGGTCATCTGAAAGCCACCGTCACCAATGACTGCGACCACCTCTCTGTTTGGTTTTGCAAACTTTGCCCCTATGGCTGCGGGGAGACAAAACCCCATGGTGCCTAATCCCCCTGAAGTTATTAAAGATCTGCTCTGTTTGAATTTGGCATATCGGCATGAAACCATTTGGTGCTGACCAACATCGGTAACAACGATAGCTTTTCCTTCAGTATGATCATTCACCGACCTGATGACTTCCCCCATAGTTAGTTGTTCTTGGCTTGGATTCAATTCTTCCTTAATAACCTCACTATATTCTTCAAATTCGAGTTTTCGAAATTCTTGTAGCCACTCCTGATGTTCTTTGCGTTCTACAAGTTGGCCCAAAGCTACCAGAGCTTCCTTAGCGTCACCCAGAACTGCAACATCAGCCTTTACATTTTTATCGACCTCGGCTGGGTCTATTTCTAGATGAATGACCTTTGCCTGCTTGGCATAACGAGATAAATCTCCAGTAACTCGATCATCAAAACGCATCCCAACCGCAATTAATACATCACACTCATTGGTAAGCTTATTGGGTGCATAATTGCCATGCATTCCGAGCATACCAACATTCAAGTAGTGATCTGAATCCAATGCTGACAGGCCCATAATCGTCCATGCAGAGGGTAAACCCGCCTTTTCTATAAAATTCTGAAATTGGCTTTCAGCACCGGAAAGAATTACTCCCTGTCCAAATAAAACCAATGGACGTTTTGCAGAATTTATGATCTCTGCAGCCTGTTGAACCTTTGACAAATTTAAGGTTGGACAAGTCACGTAGCTCCTCATTCCTTTAAATGGTTTATAGCTGAATTCAAGCATCTCAAATTGAGCATCTTTTGTGATATCCACCAAAACCGGACCAGGCTTTCCAGTACGGGCAATGTAAAATGCTTTGGCTAATGCTCCCGGAATTTCTGAGGCTCTAGTGACTTGATAATTCCATTTGGTAACAGGCATCGAAATACCAATGACATCCGTTTCTTGAAAGGCATCTGTACCAAGCAAAGAGCTAGCCACCTGTCCTGTGATGCATACCATAGGTGTAGAGTCAATCTGTGCATCTGCAATTCCAGTGATTAGGTTTGTGGCTCCTGGACCTGATGTAGCAATACACACCCCAACCTTCCCAGATGCACGGGCATACCCTTGTGCAGCATGCGTTGCACCTTGTTCATGTCTAACAAGTATGTGATTGAGCTCTTTCTCATAGTCATATAAAGCATCATAAACAGGCATGATTGCTCCTCCAGGGTATCCAAATATCAGGTCAACTCCTTCTGCCAATAGTGAATGAACAACCGCTTGAGCTCCATTCATTTGTTGCTGGGGTTTCATCTTTTGTTTTGATTTATACTCAACTGCCTCCATGGTTAAAATTTATCTGTTACACATCCCTCTGATGCAGAGGACACCATTCTTGCATACTTGTATAATGATCCTTTTGACACCTTCAATTCGGGTTTTATCCAAGCTGACCTCCTTGCACCAAGCTCTTCATCTGACACATCCATATTTATCGTATTTGAGACAGCATCAATAATGATCTGGTCTCCATCTTTAATTAAAGCGATAGGGCCTCCTTGTTGTGCCTCTGGAGAAATATGTCCGACTACAAATCCATGCGTTCCTCCTGAGAATCTCCCATCCGTTATTAAAGCCACATCATTGCCAAGTCCTGCTCCAATTATGGCAGCAGTTGGTTTTAACATTTCAGGCATTCCTGGTCCCCCTTGTGGGCCCTCATAACGAATGACCACAACCATTCCCTTTTGAACTTCTCCATTTCGTATACCATCATTTGCAGCATATTCAGAATTGTACACCTTTGCTTTTCCACTAAAAGAAAGCCCTTCCTTTCCTGTTATTTTTGCCACAGCTCCTTCTGGAGAAAGATTTCCTTTTAATATTCTGATATGTCCACTTTCTTTGATTGGATTTTCTGTCGTTTTCAATACTTTCTGACCAGGTCGAAGACCTGGAACATCAGCAAGGTTTTCAGCCAAGCTTTTTCCAGTAACTGTTAAGCAATCTCCATGAAGCATTCCTTTACTCAGCATATATTTTAATACCGCTGGAATTCCACCAACATCATGAAGGTCTTCCATTAAATATTTGCCACTTGGCTTGAGGTCGGCAAGAAATGGTGTCTCATCTGAAATACGTTGAAAATCATTTAAAGTAAAATCAACATCCGCAGCATCTGCGATGGCAAGAAAATGTAAAACGGCATTCGTTGAACCGCCAAGAACCGTAACCAATCGAATCGCATTCTCGATAGATTTTTTACTGACAATATCCTTGGGCTTTATATCCTTTTCAATAAGATGTCTTAATGCCTCTCCTGAAGCTCTACTCTCTTCTTTTTTTGCATTACTCATGGCAGGATTAGATGAGTTATAGGGCAAAGACATTCCCAAGGTTTCAATGGCCGCTGCCATTGTATTTGCCGTATACATACCTCCACAAGCACCAGCCCCAGGGCATGCTTTTTTTATAATATTCTTGTATTTGGCATCAGTAATTGCTCCCGCATTACGCTGTCCCCAAGCCTCAAATGCTGAAACCACATCTAATTTTTTACCTCCTTCACAACCTGAAGAAATCGTTCCTCCATAAACCAAAATACTTGGTCGGTTTAATCGAAGTATTGCAATTAATGCTCCCGGCATATTCTTATCACATCCAACCACCGTTGCCAAGGCATCATAAGACATTCCTTCTACGACGGTTTCCATTGAATCAGCAATGATGTCTCGGGACGGAAGAGAAAACCGCATTCCGGGTGTTCCCATTGAAATTCCATCACTCACTCCGATGGTGTTAAAAATCAATCCAACAAGCTCTTTTTTATTGGTTCCCTCTTTCACCCGTTTTGCCAAATCGTTAAGGTGCATATTACAAGGATTTCCTTCGTATCCTGTGCTAGCGATACCAACAAAAGGTTTAGTGAAGTCTTGTTCCGTCAGTCCAATAGCATGAAGCATTGCTTGCGCCGCTGGCTGAGAATCATCTTGTGTTACTCGATAGCTGTATTTGTTTAATTTCATTTTAGACCAATTCAAAGTTTTTATATTCTTTTTTCTGTACTCTGTTTTTGTAAGCACTCGCTAGTTCAAATCCCATTGTTTGCTCCCATGGAAGCTTAAAATAGTTATAATCAATACTTTTGATTCCCGCGACCTCAGCAGCTGTCCCCGTAAAAAAAGCACCATCCGCTTGATATACATCTTTTGGAGTAAAATATTTTTCTACGACCTGATATCCAAACTCTTTCGCCAGCTCAAAAATGGTTTGTCTAGTTATCCCTTGTAGGATATTTCCCTTGGGGGCAGTAAACAATATATTGTCTTTTTCATAAAAGAAATTTGCCCCTGAGCCCTCGGCTACATGGCCATTCATGTCAAGTAACAATGCCTCATCATAACCGGCTCTTTTCGCTTGATTTGTGGCGAGTATAGAATTTGTATAGTGCCCTGTAACCTTTGCCTCAACAAAACACGATTTTGGATTTGGTCTTTGAAATGATGAAGTCATCACATTCAACTGTCCATCACCTAGGTATCTCTCCCATTCCCATGCGCAAAGCAATACATGGCTTTGCTTGTCCGTTTGCAAAGACATGTTTTCCCCCATATAAACCAATGGTCTTATATAAGCGTCTTCTAAATTGTTTCGATAAAGAAGCTCATATGATAATTCTGTTAATTCATCGACAGTGTAAGGAAGATTGATATGCATTTTTCTAGCCGAATAATGAAGTCTCTCAAAATGTTCTCTTGCCTTAAAGATCATGGGGCCGTCTTCAGTTTTATATGATCGAATGCCTTCAAAAACGCCCAAACCATAGTGTAAGCTCTGGCCGTAAAGAGAAGCTGAAGTTTCTTTTGATTTCACCCATTTCCCATCTAAATAGACGACTGTGTTTTTGTTGTAATACATAATTTTCTTTTTATCAATAAAAAAAGCCGCCCTTTCGGACGGCTCTAACCTATTTCTAAGTACCATCCAAAGATCAATTGCCCGCGGCAATAATTTTAATAATCTCTTTTGTAATACTGTAATTCCTCATTATGGACACAAAGGTATTTGGCTATTCCAGTAAAAAATATGACAAAAATCATGTTTTTAAAAAAAACACTAAATATTGATGTAAAATAAATCGTGAAAGCATAAAAATTCTAAATTCACATAAATATCTAACCAATGAATTGTAAATTACACCTCATCATTTTTATTCTTATTTCTCAAATTAGTGTTGCTCAATTTACCAGTAGTAACCTGCCTATTATAAGCATCGATACTGATGGTGAAGACATTCCCGATGAACCTAAAATAAACGGTACTATGGGCATCACTTATGATGCAAATGGTGGTGTCAATTCAATTACCGACCCATTTAATCATTACAATGGAAATATCGGTATTGAAACCCGTGGTAATTCGACACAGGGATTTGATAAAAAAACCTATTCACTTGAATTAAGAACAGCAACTAACCAGGATACTTCCGTTAACCTTTTTGATATGGGTGGTGAAGAGGACTGGATATTGCATGCGATGGTTATCGACAAATCTCAGGTGCGGATTCCTATGAGTTTTCATTTGGCTCAGCAAATGGGTCAATATGCATCAGAATGGAAATATGTGGAGCTTATTATAAATGGGGATTATCGCGGTATTTATATTTTGGTAGAGAAAATAAAGAGGGATAACGACCGTGTGGACATTGCAAAACTAGATGAGGATGATTTGGCGGGAGATTCATTAACCGGTGGCTATATTTTGAGAATGGACTGGTTGGATAATCCTCAAGGCTTTGAATCCAATTACAATTCTCAAGGAGGAAACCCCATGTTTTTTCAATGGTATTATCCAAAAGCAAGTAAAATCAAACCACAGCAAGCGGCCTATATTGAAGGTTGGATGGATGAATTTGAAGAAGCC
>JABJEE010000110.1 GCA_018665005.1 Flavobacteriales bacterium | reverse complement strand
CGTTGGATTCCAAATAAGGATTGAGAATAAAGCCATCTTCGTTTTCTGTCTCCAAACATTGACCATCAAGCTTCCAAGAATTGTTTTGCAATTCTATTCTTTCTTTAAAATACGTATTTGGGTCAATATGAGATGAGGCTGTTAGATGAATAACAATAAGCAAAACGAAATATTTCATGTGTAATTGATTTTATTGGCTTACCACTAATGGCGTTTAAGGTTCATTTCTTACTTAACCCTTCTCCAATCACATTTATTCGCTTCAAGAAAACCTCTAATTTTGTTTTTGGTACTATATTTGAATTCATTACAAAAATTTAGAATATGAAAGGTCTTGTTATTTTTATCGGAATTTGTGTTTTATTTTCATGTAAAACAAAACAAAACAGTGATACTACGGTATCGCAAAACAATAATGATGTGATTGATTCAGGAATAACAGAAAGAGACCATCCCTCTTTAAATATAGAAGCCGAAATTGGAGACATGACTCAAGAGTCTAAAAATGTCCAGATTTTAAAATCAAAAATAGAGGGGAACCACCTAAATTTGAAAATTGGATACTCCGGAGGGTGCACAAGTCATGAATTTCAGTTTATCGGTTCATCAATGATTTCAAAATCTTTACCTCCAATAAGAACTGTTCGCCTTGTTCATCTTACAGATGATACTTGCAGGGAATATATCGAAAGAGAACTTGTCGTTGATCTCAAACAGTTGGCTTATAAAAAGGAAGAAGGAAGCACAATTAAGCTTAAAATTCAAGGCCTTGAAGGTTTTCTTATTTATTCCTATCAATAATTTATCTCTTCTTAAGAGAAGATGTTTACATTGTTTTTACGTTAAAGTGTAGGTAGTGAGAAAATAAGTGGCGGACTGTTTATCATAGGAGACGTTAGTTGCTCGTTAATTAAAGATGTGTTATTTTTAAACAAACAAAATTACACGTCGAAATATGAAATCTTTAAAATCAACCCTTCTTATTTTATTCATCTCCCTCACAAGTATCGTTTTATCACAGAAAAACGAAACTGAACAACAACAAAATGCTTTTGTTTTGGGAGACCTCATTGTTCAACTAACGGATCAAGGCAATATCCGTGATCTTGTTAATCGAGCACCCTCACACAGCAACCTTGTTATTTTAAAAGAATTGTCTCCAACCTCAGACATTTGGCAGCTTCAATTTAACCATAACAGTATATCGCATACGGAAATTTTAAACTGGCTATATGCCCAATCAGAAATTCAACTGGCGCAAAACAATTATTATTTAAAGCTTCGTTCAACGATCCCAAATGATGCAACTTTCAACAGTCAGTGGCATCATAATAATACTGGACAAACAGGAGGAACCGCTGATGCGGATATCGATTCAGATTTAGCTTGGGATATTACTACAGGGGGTACAACAGCATCTGGCCATGATATTGTCGTATGTTTAATTGAAAGTGGAAACTTGGACCATCAAGATTTATCTCCAAACCGATGGGTGAACACCAATGAAATTGAAAACAACGGAATCGATGATGATGGTAATGGTTATGTAGACGATTATAATGGCTGGAACCCACTCCAAAACAATGACAATTATGGTACAGGAGCCCATGGAACAAATTGCCTTGGAATGATGGGCGCAAAGGGAAATAATGGTCTAAATGTCGTCGGTGCAAATTGGGATGTTAAGCTCATGGTCGTTGGTGGATACAGTATCAATACCGATGCAAACGCCATCCAAGCCTATCAATACCCTTATGATATGAGAGTGCTTTGGAATAATACCGGTGGTGCGCAAGGTGCTTTTGTTGTTGCCACAAGCTCGTCATGGGGAATTGATGGAGAAAATCCAAACAATCATCCTGTTTGGTGTAGCTTTTACACTACGATGGGAGAAGCTGGAATCCTAAATGTAGGAGCGACAACAAATTCAAATTTGAATGTCGATACCGCAGGTGATATGCCAACAGCGTGTAACACTCCATACATGATTGGTGTGGGGAGGACAGATCACAATGACAATACTGCAGGGGGTTATGGTGTTACTACTATTGAGTTTGGTGCGCCAGGAATCAACGTCGTTACAACATCAGGAACAAACTCAACCACTACTACAACCGGTACATCTTTTTCTTGTCCACTGACAGCTGGTGTTATTGGTCTGGCTTATTCTATTCCTTGTTCGGACTTTATGAATACGGTTATTTCTAATCCTCAAGCCGGAGCGGACCTTGTATTACAAGCATTAATGGATGGAACAGACCCTAAAAGCCAATTGGCAAATAAATTTGTTTCTGGTGGAAGAATTAATTCGAGAAACACATTAGATGAATTGATGGCTGTGGGGTGTGATGGGTCTATCTGTTTTGGTCCAAGTGGCATAACAACCACCGACATTACTGAAAATGATGCTGTTATGTCCTTTGATGCTCAAACAGGTGCCGACGCCACCAACCTTTATTGGAGAGAGGTGGGCGCAGCAAACTGGATTTCCGAAACAGCAGTAGCGTCTCCATTTACTTTTACTGGTTTAAATGGATGTTCAGAATATGAATTTTATATGGAAACCGCTTGCAGTGTGGACACCATCTCAAACCCAACTTCAACCCAAACATTCAACACTCTTGGTTGTGGGGCTTGTATAGACAACCAATATTGCTCAAATGCTGCTTCTGACGGTGTAGATGAGTGGATAGAGTCGTTTACCATCGGCTCATACACAAATCCATCAGGAAACGATTCAGGTTATGGTGATTATACCGGAAACCCGATTCAGCTTGCGACCAACAACACCTACAATATCGATGTTGAGATTGGCTGGGGTGGTACTCTTTATAATGAGCAATCTCGTATTTGGATAGATCTTGACCAAAATGGTGATTTCGATGCTTCTGAATTGGTTTTTGACCAAGGAGTTGCTGATCAAACAGTGAATGTTACTGGTCAAGTAACTATTCCGGCCCTAACACCCCTTGGCAGCACCAGAATGAGAGTGCAAATGGCTTATGTTGCCGCACAAACACCACTTCCAGATGTGTGTGATTCCTATCAATGGGGAGAGGTTGAAGACTATTGTGTTGATATTGTATATGGGGCTATTTGTGGATTAACTGTTAATAGCACTTCTGCAAATCCTTTATGTAATGGAAATGACAATGGATCAATAAATGTAAATGCATCCTCTGGTTCTGGTAACTATGAATACAGTTGGGACGGAGGACTCGGAAATTCAAGTACAGTATCAAATCTTTCGGAAGGAGTTTATACCGTCGTTGTGACAGATCTAGACAATAACTGTGACACAACCATCCAATATGAAATGGAATACCAAACAACGATCTCGTTGGATTTTGATTCCGAAAATGCTTCATGCTACCAGTTGGCTGATGGATCAGCAACGGCAATTGCATCTGGCTCTTCTGACTACACCTACCAATGGGAAAACGGCCCAGCTTCAAATGAATGGAGTGGAATTGGCGCCGGAACTTACGCTGTAAACGTGACGGATTTAAATGGTTGTACAGCTCTTGGAGAAGTGTCTATTGATCAACCAAACCCCGATGTAGTATCGTTCTCTTGGAATACCACAGGTTTGATGGTCGAGTTTTCAAATTCATCAAGTGCTGGAAGTTACCTTTGGGATTTCGGTGATGGAAACACGAGCACAGAAGCCAACCCAACACATACGTATTCAGAGACGGGAACTTACTCTGTCTGTTTAGAGCTAACCACTGACTGTGGAGTCAAAGATGTATGCAATACCTTAAGCGTAAACAATGCAAGTATTGATGAGAATTATTGGGATTATATTTCAGTTTATCCGAACCCGACAAATAGTATGGTTTATTTCAGCATTACGCATCCGGAACTTTCGACTATCAAAATAATTGATGTCGTTGGAAAAGAGATTTATCGAATGAAGGTTTCTGGACAAATTAATGCAGTTGATTTATCAATATTTGATAATGGCTCCTACTTTTTTAATATCCTAGATGCAAGTGGTAAAATACTTCTCTCGGATAAATTACTCAAGGTAAAATAAAAGATTATAAATTATAAAAGGCCTCTTTCGAGGCCTTTTTTATGATCTAATAAACCGTTTTTTGAATAAGAATTGTTTAATCCAAAACCACTTCTAAAGTGGAATGATCTACAATAACGATCTTCCCCTTTAGCTCCCCTTCAGTTATTACAACACAGCAATAAATAGCTGCTTGATTGGTCTCCGGAGAAACATAAGGAAGGTACGCATCGATGTAGCCCTGCTTGAATTTCGTTTCTTCGATGATTTCACAGGTATAACCCAAACACCTTCTTTCTCCCACATTGTTAAGAGGACGCACTTTTGTTTTGCCTTCCATTATTTTTTGAATTTAGAATTTAAAGATAGAAAAAACAGAGACTTACAAGACTAAAACCCGTTGACATAATAATCAAAGTATTTGCACTCTTTAATCAGTTCTCGATAGAATTCTGTATTACTGTATTTATATGCCAAAACCTCAAAATGTTTGCGGAATCCTGAAGCCCTAATATTATTCTGGAATTGGTCAAAATAATCGTTGTATACTCCATAATAGTTCGTGTAATTGTCTCTTATTACCGAACCTTCACAGTACACATTTTGATCACAACGCGCCAACATGAAGTGTGCCTTTGCCGTCATCTCTCGATTTAAACCTCCAACATTAAGCGCTTTTTCAAAAAATTGTTTAGGAACAGTCATGTCATAAAACCCATTTAATCCTGACGATTGTCTGTAGTAACCCATCAACTTCCATGACATTCCATAATAGGACATGTTATAATAAGCCAATCCCAATTTGAAATAATCTTCAGCACCATTTTTTCGTTTTGCTTTAGCATAAAGCCTCAATAATGAATTTACGACCTTGGTCCTGGTAAATTTCTTTTCATCAGGAACACTGTTTTCATAGTCGTAGCCGAAATCCTCAAAATAGGGATCATTTGTATAAAATGTAAAAGGACTCACTGCTGTTTTGGTATTTGAGATTTGAGATTTAATCTCTAATGGGATTTTATTGAATTCAGAAGCTGCTTCCTCTAATCTCTCTGGGTCCCTCATCAGTAATACCGCTCTTAACTCCTTGATGAAAAAGTTTACATCGTCAAATTTTACAATATTTCTATCCTCTCCTGACCAGTAATAACGGTTTGAAAAATAGTGGGACGAAGCATACTCCACCAATTTGGTTTGAGGCGTTTCCTTCAAGTCCATTAATACCCTATCAAGGTAGGAAACCGTAACTTTCTCAAGAGGTTCTATGTAAGATTCTCTGTCTATGTATAAATCTGTCTGTAACCTTCGTCCTCCAAAAATCAATGTTAAAAAGGCATTGTCTTTCACATCGTTTCTCGAAGACAACTCGTCAAAAAGATATTCATTAAGAGAAAATGAAAATTCTCGAGAATCAAAAGCATTGTAATAAATCTCCCCCTTGTTTATCTTGTAAAGCTGTTCCCCAACTTTATTTTGATCCTCAACTGAAAGTATTGGCTTCATTTTTACAAATAACAATACGTTCAAAATATCCAATTGAACCTGATCGTTCTCCGTCAGGCCATGAATTTGATTTGCCATTATGGAGCTTTTATCATAATCTCCATTTAAAAAGTACAGATAAGCCATTGAAAGATGCCAAAATTGACTTTTACTGTCATTTTGAAGGAGAGTTTCATTTAGTGCAATCAAACGCTCTAGATACTTTCCTTCTGTCTTTTGATTCACCAACTTTTCCATGCCTTCATGACCGTATAAAGGGTAATACCTCTCGCTATTGTTTAGAAAAAAGGTCTCTAATCTATTGATTTCGCGACTCATCAGGATGCGTGCAAAATCACTGTTCTGATTGATTTCTGTGATTTTCGACAAATCATATAATCCAAGATTTTTGCCGTTCATCCCCCTGATAAAATGAAGTGACATCAATTCTTCAGGTGATGCTCCCAAGTTTTTAGCATCCGCAAATTCACGTTCAGACTTTATATCAATACTAAGATAGGCCGATTGTCTTTTACTTGGGCATTCTATATATACCTTAGAAAAATAATAATTGGAGGCCGCATTCCTTTTCATGATTCGAAGTACACCTGCATATTGATCCATGGCCCAATATGATATAAATGACTTTTTATCTTTAAAATAGCTTTCATAAATGTCAATAACCTCATCGTATGAGCCATAATAACGGTGTAGCTTAATCAGTTGATAATGCATGCGCTCTTTTGTAAATCCACTTCTAAATTGAGCAATGAGTTTATTGGCCTTTGCCAGCATTCTATTTTGTTCGACTGGATCTTTGACGATGGGCTTTTCGCTCCAGGAATCGGGGACCAGTGTTTTCAAATAATTTTCTAACTCTAACGCGTATTCAAGATATTGAATAAACTCATTTTCTTTTTGTGCTATTTGTCTAGGCTTGCTTGTTTTTGATTGTAAAACCTTCAACTCATTATCCTGACCCTTAAATCCATCGCGTCTATACATGATTTTAATAAGGTCTTCTTCTTGATATTTCCCTTCTAAAAAAAGACTCCATTCTTTGATATTTAAATCCACGGAATTGTTCTCTTTTTTAAATTCGTTGGGGAAATACCACAAATTGAATTTTTTAGGTTCATTCTCCTGACTTAACACAAGGTTTTCATCAAACAGATGGTAATATCCCAACCCATAACTTCCTGTGCAATTGGAAGTGCTGAACGAGATGGCACTACTTATAAATAAGAGTATTAATTTGATCGAGTTGTTGTTTGTCATAGTCTTCAATATTGGACTGGCTTAGGTGATAATAGATCAGTTTGTCAAAGTTTAAAGAAGAAAGAAGCTTGGCTGTTTGTTCCAGCTCCTTTAGGTCAACCTCTTCAAATCTTATCTCATCATCCGTAGATAAAAATTGTCCGTTAATATAAAAATTATCTTTTACTAAGAATCGATTATTTGATGCCGAAACAATGTGATTCTCCATACTTGCTACGTCAACATTATTAAGAATCGAAGACAATTGACCCAAACGATATACCAAAGCCCATTTGTAAATGGGAAGTGCAATACTTGACTTTAATGGATAGGTCATTCCCTTTTTTAAGTATTGGGTAACCAGGTCGTAGCTAAAAATTGAATTTGATTCATTAATGTTCTCTATCTCTCCAATATTATAACACATTAAAACGCCACGATCGACGGGTGGGACTCCTGTTTTTTTCCAATATTTATATTGATGCAAACGAATGGTCGCCGATAATTCCTTTTCGGACAATTGTTCAGACGCTTTTTTTAGAAACCTAAAGTAATTCTCCTTACTACCCAATGTCCAATCACAATCAAACTGAACCTCCTTAAAGCTAAGTTTATTGTTTTCTGCAATAGACAGAATGAGCTTGACCGTTCTTGAAGCAAGTTTCTCGGGGCTTACCTGGTCTGAAGAAAAAATATCATTGGTGATAAATACACACGGTATGATTGAATAATCGCTTGGACTGGTTTTAAAATCAATTTTCGCGACCGGTTCAGGGCGACCATTTATCATTTTCACATCAAAAAACTTGACATATAATTCTTTAGATCCGAGATCTTTAAGTAGCTTTTTTTGATTGGCGTTCAGGCTGAATTCTTGCTTCCAATAATAAAATGATGGAGGGTGTTTTACTTTTTTACTGTCTTGACAAGAATAAAAAATCAGAAATAAGAGAATGAAAAAATAATACTTAATCAAGGTTTTGATTGTTTAATCTGATTTCAAAGACCAAAGATAAAAAACATCTGTTGATTTTGGAACGCTCTTTGTATTTGATATTCAAATCAAAAAAGTATGAAGTATTATCGCAATGTTTTCTTGTGTTTATTAATTGGGGGCTTATTTGCCTTCACATTGCGTGATAAAAATCTCAATGCTAACCCTGATCCAATAAGAAAGTTGAAGCAAACCGCATTTAAAAAAGGAGAGTTTTTACGCTATGATGTTTCGTATGGTTATTTCGATGCCGCTGAAGCTACTTTAGAGGTTAAAAGCACTTCTACAATAATCAATGGTCGAAAAACCATGCACGTTGTCGGAAAAGGGAAATCAAAAGGGGCTCTTAGCTTGTTTTTTAAAGTTGAGGATCGATATGAAACGTATATTGACGAAGAAGGTATTTTACCTTGGAAGTTTATACGCCATGTTCGGGAGGGCGGATATGAATTAGACCGAAATATTGAGTTTAATCACTTCTCAAATAAAGCCACCGTTGTACAAAATGAATCAAAAGATTATAAGGTAAAACCCAATACTCAAGACTTATTATCTGCATTTTATTACGCAAGAACTCTTGATCTACAGAAAGCCAAGGTAGGCCAAGAATTTATTATCAATACCTTTTTCGATAGAGAAATGTATCCTCTGAAAATCAAATTCTTAGGGAAAGAAAAAGTCAAAACAAAGCTTGGCGTATTCAATTGTTTGAAATTTCGTCCCATGGTAGAAAAGGGGCGGGTTTTTAAGGAAGAAGAAGACATGACCATGTGGATTAGTGATGACGCCAATAAGGTGCCCATTCGTTTAAAAACAGACTTACTCATCGGTTCCATTGAAATGGACTTAATTGAATATACAAACCTACCCTCTCCCCTTAATGAGAAGAAGAAATAAATCTGTTAAATGGGAAATTCAGTGTGAACCGCATTAGTCACATTCAAAAACTTCACCTTCTTCATCCCAGCATTTTTGGCTCACTAGCTTTCCATCTTTATATATGGCCTCCTTAAATAGTTGCCCAGACTTGTACCACTCGCGGGTGTATCCATCTTTTACTCCATTTTTGTAGCTGGTTTCCCACCACATCATACCATTTCTCCACTTTTCATATACTGTTCCATTAAATGGTGTATTAT
>JABJEE010000109.1 GCA_018665005.1 Flavobacteriales bacterium | reverse complement strand
TAAAACAGTCTTCTTAAAAAAGTCAGAAGATAATGGTGCCCAAATATTGAATGGTTCTAGCATGCTCAGCGAACAAGCTATGAAAAGTTGGCAAATTTGGAGTCAGAAAGATTAAATATGCAGTGGGCGATTATCCGTTGCTGCTAATGCCGCCTCTTTAATGGCTTCCGTGTAAGTGGGATGCGGATGACATATTCTTGCGAGGTCCTCTGCTGAGGCTCTATACTCCATTGCAGTGACCGCTTCCATAATTAAATCTGCCGCTCTTGGGGCAATCATATGAACACCTAAAATTTCGTCAGTTTGTTTGTCGGCTAAAATCTTTATCATTCCGCTAATGTCCATACTCGCTCTTGCTCTTCCCAAGGCTCGAATGGGGAACGTCCCTGATTTATATTCTATATTATCCTTTTTAAGTTCTTGTTCAGTTTTACCAACTGCTGCGACTTCTGGCCAAGTGTAGACCACTCCAGGAATTAAATTGTGATTAATGTGCGGTTTTTGGCCGGCCATAAATTCAGCAACATAGACACCTTCTTCCTCTGCCTTGTGCGCCAACATAGCTCCTTTAACTACATCACCAATGGCGAAAATATTGGGAACTGCTGTTTGCATATTGTCATTGATATCAACTTGCCCTCTTTCATTCACTTTGAGTCCCGCTTTTTCTATATTAAGACCTTCTGTATATGCTTTTCTTCCAACAGCAACCAAGCAGTAGTCAGCTTCCATTTCAACCTCTTGGCCTTTTTTGTTTAGCGCTTTTAGTACTACCTGTTTTCCCTTGTTAACTACACTTTGTACCTGATGCTCCAAGTGAAGTTTGAATCCTTCTTTCTTAAGGATTTTAGAAAATTCTTTACCAACAGATTCATCCATTGAAGATAATATTCTTGACGAATATTCCAGGACTTCTACTTGACTCCCAAGTCTTCTGTATACTGACCCCAATTCCAATCCAATTACTCCACCACCGATAACCAACATTTTCTTTGGGATTTCCTTCAGGTTTAGTGCTTCTGTTGAAGTTATAATTCTCTTTTTATCCGGTTCCATTCCCGGAAAGTAATTCGGTTTAGAACCTGTAGCAATGATGAAATTCTTGGCTTTGAGTTGAGATGATTTTTCTCCTTTTTTACTTACTTCAATGGTGTTTTTGTCAACAAATGAACCAAGACCATGAACAACGTCAATTTTATTTTTGTCCATTAAAAACTTTACTCCGTCACAAGTTTGACTTATGACTTCATTCTTTCTTTTCATCATTTGATCTAAATTCACTTTTAGGTCATTGAGGTCGATCCCATGCTTGTCAAATGTGTGGGCTGCGTTGTGGTAGTGTTCTGAAGAATCTAGCAAGGCTTTGGATGGTATACACCCAACATTCAGGCAGGTGCCACCCAAGGTATCATACTTTTCTACTAAAGCTGTTTTCATACCCAACTGGGCACATCTAATGGCTGCTACATATCCTCCTGGGCCAGATCCTATTACAATTACGTCGTACATATTGATGAAATTTTTACAAAGGTAAAAATACTACAAACAATTCATTGACAAGAACTGTTCAATTTCTCAATTCCTTGTATTTTGTTTTTCTTTGTGAATAGATTCATGATTTTATAGAAATCGCAATGCGTAAAAAAAAGATTTTACTTTTTGGTGTGGGCTGGCTTGGAAAAGAATTGCTTGAATCTTTGTTGGGTGAAAATCAGGATGTATATGTAGCCACAAGGGATGTTCACAAGTGGGTGTCTTTTGAGTCAAAACTTAAACTTGTCGAGGTTGATTTTCAATCAGCTCATTTAAATGTGGAAGTCACTTCTTTTGACCTTGTGATTATTATGTTGCCACCAAGTGGGTTTTCTAATTATGCACAGGTAATAAAAAACATTTGTCTTAATCTGTTAGAGTCCAAACATGTTTTGTATACAAGCTCCACTGGTGTATATCAAAATCAAGAAGGCTTTGTTAATGAAGAATCGAAAGTGGATGAGCAACATGTTGTATTCAAGGCAGAACAGGAAGTGGTAAAAATGTTCCCGGGAAAGTATACCATTTTGCGTTTGTCAGGATTGATTTCAGAGGATCGCCATCCAACAATACATTTACTGAAAAAGGAGAAGAATTTAGGAGCTGACGTTCCGGTAAACTTAGTTCATCGCAATGATGTTATTCGCGCCATAAATCTTCTTAAAGAAAGCGAGCCAACATCGGAAATATACAATCTGAGTTATCCTGAAAACCCATCTCGAAGTGATTATTATAATTTTTATGCGAAAAACTTCTTTGGTCGTTTAATTATTTTCTCCGGAGGAGGACACGGTAAAACAATTATTGGCTCAAAATTTGCAAAAAAATACGGATATAAGTACAAAACATCAATCTGGGGTGTGGAATTAAACAACATTTCGCTCTAATTTGCGTCTAACTACTAGAAATGAAAGGAATAGCAATCATCATTTTTTTAATGATGGCTTTTAATAGCCGAGCCGATCATATTATTGGAGGTGATATCTATTATGATGATTTAGGAGGAGGGAATTATAAATTTCACATTACCATATACCGTGATTGTAATGCCGAGGGTGCTTGGTTTGATGACCCGCTAAAGCTATCTGTTTATAATAACAATTCCCTCATTGAAAACATCAATGTTTTTTTTCCGGGTTATATTACCTTGCCTATAGATTTTGACAACCCTTGTGCAACAGCTCCAACTGATGTTTGCGTACAAAGAGCCATATATGAAACAACGATTTTTCTCCCACCAGTAGTTGGTGGGTATACTGTTTCATATCAAAGGTGTTGCAGAGGTCCCAATGTTACAAACATTGTAAATCCTGATGATACAGGGTTAACTCTTTCTACTCATATTCCTGGAGCGGAAACAGGAATTGTCAATAACAGTAGTCCAAGGTTTTCAAATTATCCGCCGACATTGCTTTGTGTTGGTCAGGAGTTGATTTTTGACCATTCGGCTACAGATCCCGACGGCGATGAATTGGTGTATACTTTGGTTTCACCATATACAGGAGCAAGTTCTTTGGATCCCGCTCCTAACCAATCTCCACCTCCGCCATATTTCCCCGTGCAGTGGCTTGGAGGGTTTAATGCCACTTCACCATTAGGGCCAGGCTCTACGAGTTCGATTGATGCCAATGGTATGTTTACTGTAAATCCAAGTATTATTGGATTAATGGTTGTTGGTGTCCGCGTTCAAGAGTATAGAAATGGCCAACTGATAGGTGAAACAATTAGAGACTTTTTATTTAAGGTATTTGACTGCAATATCACCATGCAGGCGATATTACCCACTCAAGAAGAATTGAGTTCTTTCATCTCATTTTGTCAAGGTCTTACTGTTGATTTTGAAAACAATTCGTACGGGGGCACAAATTATTCATGGGATTTTGGAGTTCCTGGAACAAGTACTGATGTCAGTTCTTCTTTTACTCCATTTTTTACCTATCCCTCTCCAGGAAGTTACATTGCTCAACTCATAGTTAATCCCGGATGGGATTGCACGGATACAGCTTATATTGAAATTACGGTGAACAACCCTTTTTCCTTGTCATGGGAAGCTGAGGATTCTTTATGTATCACAGGAAATGATTTTGAGTTTAACGGAGTCTCTAGCAATTTGTCAGCTAATTTTCAATGGCAGCTAGATCCTGATGCTAGTTTAGAGAATTTCAATGGTATTGATATTCCAAACATTTCATTTTCGAGCTCCGGATATCATACCATCATATTGAACGGAGATGATGGTGATTGCAATACCTTTTTTGAAGATTCTGTTTTTGTTGTTGAACAAGCAGTTGTAGATATACTGTTACCTGATGAAATTGAATGTTTGGGTTTAACAATTGATTTTTCAGGAGCTTATGCCAATGTGAATTCAATACTTTGGAATTTCGGAAATAATGGATCAAGTTCTGATCAAAGCACCTCTTTTAATCCGAGTTTCACTTATTTATCTCCTGGAACATATAGCGTTCAGCTTATTGGTGAATCTGTTGAAAACTGTTCGGATACCACTACAACAGAAATCACGTTAAATGAACCGATTTCTTTGGCTTTCACAAATAATGATTCTTTATGTATTACCGATGGATTATATGATTTTGAAGCACAGGTTAGTGGACCTCCGAATGCATCGTATGAGTGGGATTTTGGACCGAATGCTTCTACAACAACATCGGCAGATTTAATAATTTCAGGAATCCAATTTGATACTCCTGGATTTCAAGAAGTTCAATTAATGGGAACCCATGAAAACTGTGTAGATTCAATAAGTGAGCTTATCTATGTTTACGCAGAACCTACTATTGATTTTGATTTTATAGATGGCCTATATTGTGCACCAAGCTTGGCTCAGTTCATTAATTTAAGCAGCGTTGATGGCCCAGCTATTTATTCTTGGGAGTTCGGGGATGGAAGCGGTTCGGAATATTTTAGTCCATCACATGTATATACCGATGTTGGTAGCTATAGTGTGGGCTTAACTGTAATTTCTTTGGAAGGATGTGAGGATACATTGTATTTAATGCAGCAAGATATTTTCACTGTATACCCATCACCAATTGCCGGGTTTCAAGTAAATCCTCAAAACATTGATGTATGTGAGAATGAAGTCACATTTATAGATCAGTCTATTGGAGCTACAAACTATTTTTATTTCTTTGATCAAAATCAATTTACAAGTCCCGAAGCAAGTTTTAGTCATAATTATTTAAATTCAGGAAGTGACTACCCCCTGCAGGTTGTTTACAATGAGTTTGGATGTAGTGATTCCTTGAGACAGGAGGTTTTTATTGAACCTTTTGTTCTATATGCCCCGAATACATTTATCCCAGATGGAGATGGATTGAATGATGTTTTCAATGCAATCACAGACTTTGAAATATTGTCATGGGAGCTATCCATATACAGTAGGTGGGGGGAGAAGGTTTTTCTGACTGACAACCTTCAACAAGGCTGGGATGGATACTATAAAGGAGAGTTATGCCAAGACGGAATATTTTCCTATGTAATTAGATACAAAAGCTGTGCAAATCCTTTTATTACAGAGTTGAAAACCGGCTTTGTGAATTTAATCAGATAGTTTTTTCTTCAGCTCGAAATTTCTGCCGAGGTATACTTTTCTTACTTGTTCATCATTGGCTAGTTCTTCTGCAGTACCAGATTTTAGAATACTCCCTTCAAAAAGTAAATAAGCCCGATCAGTTATGGATAAGGTTTCCTGAACATTATGGTCTGTAATAAGAATGCCAATATTTTTCTTTTTTAAGGTCGAAACGATACCCTGAATATCCTCCACCGCAATTGGATCGACACCTGCAAATGGTTCATCTAACAAAACAAACTGGGGGTCAGTTGCTAAAGCTCTCGCAATTTCTGTTCTCCTTTTTTCTCCACCAGAAAGCCTGTTTCCCAAAGTTTTTCTGAATTCATTTAGATTGAATTCTTCTAGGAGTTCCTCAAGTCTGTGCTTTCTTTCTACTGCACTTTTTGATGTCATTTCAAGGATGGCCATGATATTGTCTTCTACACTAAGCTTTCTAAAAACTGAAATCTCTTGGGGCAGATAGCCCAGACCCATTTGGGCCCTTTTATACATGGGGAGATGTGTGATTTCTACATTATTTAGAAAAACCTTTCCGCTATCAGGTCTAACCAGTCCAACAATCATATAGAAAGAGGTGGTTTTACCTGCTCCGTTTGGACCTAAAAGCCCAACAATTTCACCCTGTTTAAGTTCAATAGAAACGTCTTGGACAACCTTTTTGCCCTTATAGCTTTTAAATATGTTTTCAGTATATAAATTCACTTGACCAATTTACTAAAAATTAAGAGCAAGTTTAGCTCTAATGCCTAATGGATTTGACCCAGGGTCATTGTGAGTCATTCTCCAAACCAAATCCACTCGAATAAATTTAAATATGTTTTCTATTCCAATAGCACTTTCTATGTAAGGGGTTTTATTGAAATACCGTATGAAGCCTGGATATATCATTTCTGATTGATGTCGAGAGCTGAGGTTTCCATAAGCAATACGTGCCGAGCTCACCAATCTCAAGTTTAACTTTTTTATGAGCGGAACCCTGTTGAAGAAAAATCCATCCCAATGATTCTCAATAAACCCTTCGACATATTGATCACTTATGAATTCTAAAAAATCAAGTTTGTTAAATGCTGATGACATCAGCCACAGTGATTGATTTCCAGGATGTGCGTTTAAGAGGGGATATGCAAGAGTGCCAAAAATATACCCTGCTTTGGCTCCGTAATATAATCTGCCAAGAATGCCAATTTGTGCATTGTGTTCCAGTTGAATCTCAGTTTTTTGGTAAGAATACATACTTCCAAGAATCCCTTTAATCCCAAAAACTCCTTGAATCGCAATGATTGGATATTTTGAGCGAATACTGGTTCGATCAAAAGCCCCAGAAATAAACTCTTCGTTTTTTGCCCATCTTAATCGAGCGGTTATTTCGCTCGTTTTTATTCGCGAGATGGTATCAAAAGCCCCCGTTTGAGCGTTGCTCTGTAAATAATTGGCAAGGCCTAATGGTTGGTATTCTTTCCATTCTAGACCAATAAATCCCACGATGTCTTTTTTGATATCTTTTTCTAAGTTGACACCTGCCTTGGTTATAAAAGTGAGCTTATCAAAAGGAGCCGTGCTGAGTACCGTAGAGAAAGTATTACCCATTGAGACGGCATAAGGAGAAACACCAATTTGTTCAATGTCATAATTATAAAATATGGAGAGTAAAGATCTTTTCCTTTGTGAAAGATTCCATCGAATTAGCCCTCCGTATTTAATCCTATTATCACCAAACCCATATGCTCCGTTCAAGCCAAATTCTATCCTTTTTGAAAACGTATTGGAAGTTCTTAATGCCAATGCTACCCGAAATTTTTCAACAGGATTAAAACTAACCAATGAAAAGACATTACCAACTTCAAGAATTCCAAGTGGATGGTAGCCAGTTGTTCCCATGTATGCGAGGTTCTTTAGTCGTTTAAAATAGGGTGTCTGATTGAGTGAATCAATCATGTTGTTAATACCGAGTTCCTGTTTATTTAGCTTTTTTGTCCTTAATGAATCCCATTCCTGTTTTGTTTTAGAATTTGCATCTTTCGCAATTTCAACCGTGTTTTGCGTATTGTAGAATTCATTATCCTTTTCTTTATTTATTATAAACTCAGTCCTTTCACTGAATTTTCTTGCATAAAAACCATAAACTTTTGACTTTTTTGTCAACTTCACGTCTGCGATAAATCGTTCTTTTTTGAGCATCCAAAAGGCGTTATTTACCTTTTCGAAATCATGTCTAAAGTAAAAGTCTTTGACAAAATTTAAATTCGCATTGGGAGATACACTTGCCTCGATTCGTTTAATTGCGAATGTGCTGTCATTGACCCATAAATCACCACTAAAACAAAGGTCTCGTTTTCTTTTTGGAATAAAATGAAGTTTATAACACCAGTTTTTATCTATAAATGCGGAATCTTGTAAATAATATTTGTAATAATTTTGACAGGAGTTAGAGATTGGACTTATAAAAGACTTTCCAAAGATCTTATAAATATTATCGTAAATATTTAATTCAAGATACATGTCACCGAGGAATTGATTTACTTGTAAATTTTCAATTCCGGTAGTTTGACTGGCTTCAATAATTTCTCGTTTTGTGCTTGGTTTCGTTTTGTAATAATACTTGGATACGGATTCACTTAAAATAATTGGAAGAAACCCATTACCCTCATCTGTGGAATCTAAATAATTGAAGATTACATCAAGTTTTTTAACTAATTTCTTTGATTTGAAATCGGTACCGACATTATTCAAGTCAAATTGAATTTTGTTATACAATCGGTACTCATAAGCATCCAATTTGTCTTTGTTATTATTTGCCTTGTTTGCTATGACATTTCTAATTAAAATAGTTGAAGGTAGTTCGCCAGGTGCTTTAACGGTGATTTCTTCAAAGTCCACAAATAAACTTTTGAGCTTAAAATCAATATTTATTAATACATCTGAAGAGCTGGAATTTCCTGGTTTTTCAATCGATATCGATGAACTGGCATATCCGATGTAATTGCATTTGATGGAGTCACTTAATTCAGTTTCGGGAGTTGTAATCTTGTAATTCCCTAAAGAGTCCGATAAAGTAGCTTGTTTAGAATTTGAAAACTGAACTTTAGCGAATGGGAGAATGTTTCCTGTTTTTGCGTCACTGGTTGTTCCATAAACGACAATGCTTTGACCGAATACAACTTGCAAACAGCACGAGAAAGATAGAGCTAGGATGTATTTGTACATATATAATTAATTCTCCTCTTTTTTAAAGGTCTTTTTTGAAACAAGAATACCGATCTCGTACAATATAAGTATCGGAATGGAGACAATGATTTGGGAAATAACGTCCGGGGGTGTAATGAGTGCCGAGAGTATTAAGATCACAACAAGTGCGTGCTTTCTGTATTTTTTTAAAAAATCAGGAGTAATAAGTCCTACCTTAGAAAGTAAATAAATTATTACCGGCAATAAGAAGAACAATCCGGTGTAAAACACAGTGGATAGTATCGTGCTCATATACGAGCTTATCGTGAAATCATTTCTTATGTCGCCACTGATTTGATATGAACCAAAAAACTGAATACTCAGAGGTGCAACAACAAGATATCCAAAGCTAATTCCTAAGAAGAAAAGAAGACTGACATAAAAGACAATCCCTTTAGCCATTTTTTTTTCTTTGAATTTCAGTCCGGGTTTAAGAAACGCCCAAATTTGATAAAATATATAAGGAAACCCAAGAACAAGACCACCCATAAAGCTCATCATTAGAGCATATCCAAACTGTCCTGAAACAGTCATACTTTGAAGTTGAACTGGAATGTCTTCTACACAAGTCCCAAACCATTCACACATTAATCGGAACGAAATAAAGTCGTGACTTTTCATGGATAGGAATACATTTTCCATAATCCATTCCTGGAAAACCCAAATGACTATTCCAATAGATACAATAGCAATTGCACACCTGACGAGCCTCCAGCGGAGTTCTTCAAGGTGCTCAAGAAACGACATCTGACTATTTTCCTTTGTTTTATTTTCTGTCATGTGTTTATTACAGATGCAAATTTAACCAAAAGGTGAGACTTGTTTGACTAATTTTTAATAAAGAACCAAAAGAACGTAAAACGTTTACGTTCTTCACTTGTAGTTTTGATTAAAAATTACAACATGGATACACAATTTGACATACAAACAATTAAATTTAATTCGTTAAGCGACTGGTTAATTCTAGATGGCACACTAAATCAAGGGACTTTGAGCAGCGATTTATTATTGAAGGTGGAACAATCTTTTCTAAACAAGATACTCAATCTGTTACAAGGAGAAAACCCAACTACTTCTATTAATGATTATTTAAAAACATATCAAGACGTGAATATAAATGACTACGAATTTGATTTAAAAACAATGGAAAACACTTCCATTCCGATGAAAGAACTCAAGTGGCTCACGTCAATGCAAGAGTATAAATTTATACGAGCTTAAGGCTGGATAAAAACGGTTTCTTCATTAACAAGCTCCGGCTCAATTTTTATGATGCCCTGTCCAATCTTGTTTAATTTTTGGGCCTTAATATCTAGAACTGCCACACCAGCTTGACCTAGCTGATAAATGTCATTATAGTTAAACGATGCCAACCCAGCAGCGTTTGTGTATGCGGTATCAAAAACGGCTACTACTTGCGGAGTTCCTTGAGTATTTGTACCGTAGAGTACGACCATCGCATCTTCAACAATTGCATTAGACTCATCTCGAACATAGATGTTGGCAATTGTATCTGCTTTCTCTCTACAAGAGGAAAAGAATCCAGTAACTACTAGAGCAAGCATGATGATTAAAAATTTCTTTGAAGAATTCATATCTCTTTTAATTAGGTAAATAAATGGTTTCTACAGAAGTTGTATTGATTCTACACCTCGTGTATCCAGTCGCCTCTTTATTGTTTGATTTTACAAGAATATCAAAATAACCAGTGGTGTTCTCCTCCCCAGAAGTATCGAAATATTGATCCATATCCACAGTGGTAAATCCAGATGAATTTGTATAAGATGTATCAACGAATTCCAAGGTTGCAGGATTCGATTGTTGATCACCAATTACGACAACTTTTGCTCCATTTACAAGTTGATTCGTAGAAGACCGAACAAAAACCTTTAAAATTGCGGGATCTTTGGGTCTACAACCGGTTATCAATAAAGCTGAAAACAACACGGTAAGTAAGAAGAGTTTTTTCATTGCCATAATTCTAAATTCAAAGTTAAGTTATTATTTTATTATATAATAATATCGTCTACATTTCTTTGGTTAAAGTGTTACTCAATAACAACGTCAACCTGATTATTGGTTTCTTTTGATAGTTCAATAATTGCTGATCCTGTTTTGTCATTTTTCTCTGCATTAATCTTTAAAATTGCCACACCACTTTGTCCCGGTTGATATATGTTATTCAAATCGAATAGAACTACTCCGTTTGAATTTGTTTCTGATTCGTATACCGCTTCTAAATCTGGAGACGGAGAAACAGTAGATTCTCCTCCCACAGATACTGAAGCGTTTGGTACAACATTACCTGCACTGTCTTTTATCGTTACTTCCAAAGTTGTTGGTTGAACCTTGTAACAAGCTGAGGCGATAACAATGAGGCAAAAAATCGGCAATATTTTCTTAAAAGCCATTTGATTTACTTTTGTTGTACTTTTGTATAATACATTTAAATAGGCCAATAAGTTACATTTTAGATTAATGATTGAACAAATTCAAAAAATAGAAGAAGAAATAACTGCTTTTAAATTTAATATTGCTTCTGATGTTGAAAAATTCAGAATTCATTTTCTTGGTTCTAAAGGACTTGTCAAGGGCTTATATGCGTTATTAAGAGAGGTTCCAAATCAAGAGAAAAAGATGTTTGGTCAAAAAATCAATGACCTAAGAACAGCTGCTGAAAACAAATTGAATGGTGCTCATATTACGAGTGTTAAAAAAGAAGATCATAAAGTTAAGGAAGATATAACGAAACCTGTTGGAGAATCTAGCTTGGGTAGTCACCATCCCTTGTCCATAATAAAAAGAGAAATCGTAGACATTTTCAATAAAATTGGATTTTCAATTTCCGAAGGACCAGAAATAGAGGATGATTGGCATAATTTTTCAGCATTGAATTTTCCGCCGGAACATCCTGCTCGAGATATGCAGGATACTTTTTTTATTCAGAAGGGAGAGGAGGAGATCGCATTGAGAACTCATACGAGTTCCGTTCAGGTTCGCGTGATGGAAA
The DNA here is from genome assembly GCA_018665005.1 of Flavobacteriales bacterium. Classification (GTDB taxonomy): domain Bacteria; phylum Bacteroidota; class Bacteroidia; order Flavobacteriales_D; family Crocinitomicaceae; genus UBA952. Next base: position 3,249 of record JABJEE010000109.1, on the reverse strand, counting down.
ATAACCGACCTCCAATTCGGACCATATCTCCAGGTAGGGTATACCGAAATGAAGCCATTTCAGCACGTGCTCATTGTTTTTTTCATCAAGTGGAGGGCTTATATATCGACGAAGACGTTTCATTTGCAGACTTAAAACAAACCTTGCTCTATTTTGCAAAGGAGATGTTTGGAGACAAATCGGAAATCCGTTTAAGGCCTTCTTATTTTCCTTTCACAGAGCCGAGTGCTGAAGTTGATGTCTCATGCACAATTTGTAATTCTAAAGGTTGTAATGTCTGTAAGTATACCGGTTGGTTAGAAATATTAGGATGTGGAATGGTAGATCCGAATGTTTTGAACGCTAGTGGAATTGATTCGAAAAAATATTCTGGATTTGCATTTGGAATGGGAATTGAAAGAATAGCCCAGCTCAAGTATAAGGTCAATGATTTGAGGATTTATTCTGAAAATGACATTCGTTTTTTAAATCAATTTAAATCGGAAGGATAACATGGCTTGGATGATTTTAAAAGAAGAAAGTCAATTTAATCAGGAGATTTTAGGTGACACAACAGGTCGACATGTTGTTTTTAAACACAGTCCAAGGTGTGGCATATCTTCTTTTGCTCTAAAAAGTTTTGAGCGTTCAGATTATTTTAAATCATCTAATGATTCTCTTTGGCTTTTGAATGTATTAGAGTCAAGGGATCTTTCTTTAGAGATTTCAAAAAACATGAATATCCGACATGAATCTCCTCAAATTCTTGTTTTTTCTGAGGGAAAAGTGATTCACTATGCTTCACATTCAGATATCGATGCTGATTTAATTCAAGAATTGTCATAAACAACAAAAATGAATAAACCTTATTTTATCCTGACTCTTATTTTTCTGTCAGCGTTATTTTTTTCTTGTACGGAGACCTCCGAAAATGAGGATGGTAAACTTATTGATTTTGGCTTTGAGTCTAGCCGTTTAAATTTTGCAGTCAAAAAAGATGCTACTCTGCCTTTTAACTGTAAAAATGCCAAGTTAATGGATGCTATAGAGTTATATGTGAATGGGGAGAAATATAAAGAATGGTCTAATCCATCATCTACTTCTTTTGAGGTCAATGTAAACTTGAATTTAGGGGTGTATTCCATGGAGCTTAGAGGGTATCAAAAAAACAAATTAATATCTGCAGATGGCAGGAATTTAATTGTAAACGCAGCAGAAAAACCACTGGAATTGATATATGATTTAAAAGCGAGCCATCCTCACAATTCAACCCACTTTACGCAAGGGTATGAATTCCATAATGGAAAGCTTTTTGAATCAACAGGAAACCCGAATAACGACGGATCTACGAAAATTGCAGAGCTTAATGAAAAAACAGGATCATCGATCAGGGAAAAGGGACAGCCAAATCCAATTTTTGGTGAGGGCATAACCATTTTAGGTTCGAACATATACCAGGTATCATGGCAAAATCAGAAGTGTTTTGTGTATGATTTGAATACATTTGAGATGGATACCATGTTTATTTATCAGGGAGAAGGTTGGGGGCTTTGTAATGATGGTGAATCTATAATTATGTCGAATGGAACCCATGAATTGGTATACAGGGATCCTTTAAGTTTTAAGATAATCAAGAGGGTTTCGGTTCACACGGATAAAGGAGTAGTTACCAATTTAAATGAAATAGAATATCATAATGATCGGGTTTATGCCAATGTTTGGATGAGCGAACAACGTCGCCAACAGGATCCTGATGTTGATTTAACCAAGATTATGGAAATAAATCCAAAGAATGGATCTGTTACAGGAATTCTTGATATTAAAGGCTTGGTTCAAAAGTCAAACAAAAAGGGTGTCCCAAATGGAATCGCATATCGAAAATCAAGCAATACCTTCTGGCTTACTGGTAAATACTGGAATGAAGTTTATGAAGTTCAGATTAATACTAAAAGTATACAGGGAGCACGTTAAAATCACCTTTTTTGTATGTTAATGTTGGAAAGGGGATTTTGATGCAGTTGATGATTTCAAACAATGAAGTTAAAAACTTAGATCTTACATTCAACTCGGTTAAGTCCACATCCAAAGAGAAAAGAAATTCACGACTACTGTGATAACCCATATAATCTCCAGAATCACCCTTTAGCCTTCCATCAATACTATGTCCAAAACTTAACATTAACCATTTTGGCCATGCAGTTACGCCTAAATTGCCTGGAGAAAAGCAGATCCAATAAGTTTGACCATTGTAATCTTTTAAAATTGATTCTAATGGATTCTCACCAAGAATTTCGGGGCGAATTTCAGAAAAACGGGTGGGGTGAAATGAAAAGTTGGGTTGAAAAATTTGTTTGGAAAAATACTTTTCTTGAAACAAAAACAATCCCGATCCAATAAGATTGGCCCCCATATCACTGACAGAAAAACCCCAGTCAGAACTGAAACCATCCATGATTTCTATGGCACTCATATATCCTAACGCAACAGAAGCGGATAAGAGCCTGCTTTTCTGAGTTGATAGGCCACTCCATTCATAAACATTACTCATTGTTTTTGTCAGTTCATAAGAAGACATGGTATGACCAAACTTATCCATTTGCATCCAGTTCTTAGAGTCGTCAAAAAAATGAAAGGATTCTTGAGACTCTTTACTGTACCAAAGCTGTTGAAGTCCGATAAGGCTTCCAAAAGATACCGCTCCTATAGCTGTGTTTGCTATTAAAAATCGTTTTGGATTTGTTTTTGTAGTTTCATTAATCTGAATTTGAGATGTCGAATGAAATTGAATAGAAATAAAACAAAGAAAAAATAGAAATCTCATGATTCGAATTTAGAGAATAATATCTATAATATTGCGTTTAAAATATACGTATCTAATAAATAAAATAAATTTTATATGGTTAAAAATAGAAAAGATTGGAACGACATAAAAAGTAATGACAGTTGGTCAATATTTAAAATAATGTCTGAGTTTGTTGAAGCTTATGATAGAATGGCAAAAATCGGTCCTTGTGTATCCATTTTTGGGTCTGCTAGGACAAAAGAAGATAACCCTTATTATAAGCTGGGCGTAAAGATTGCTAAGGATTTATCAGAAAGAGGATACGGAATCATTTCGGGCGGGGGCCCTGGAATTATGGAAGCTGCTAATCGAGGGGCTCAAAAAGGAGTAGGTGCGTCTGTAGGACTCAATATAGACTTGCCATTTGAGCAAAATCACAACCCTTACATTGATCCACCTCACAATTTAGAATTTGATTATTTCTTCGT
>JABJEE010000108.1 GCA_018665005.1 Flavobacteriales bacterium | reverse complement strand
GCTGATATCGGTTTTTGGCAGGTTTATGTTGGGTCAGAATCAAAAAACCTTAGAAAGGCTATTGCTTTAATTAAAAAAGAGCTTCAAAAAATGCAAAAAACGACCATTTCAAATGCCAAACTTAAAAAAGCAAAACAGCAGATTAAAGGTCAAATGGCATTGAGTATGGATAGTAACTCAGGCTTGATGCATGGTTTTGGTAAGAGTTTTTTGGCATTTGGTCAAATTGATACCATTCAACAAATCCATAACAGCATAGACGGTATAAGTGCTGAACAATTGAAGTCCCTTGCAGAGAAGTATATGGATCCCTCTCAAGTTTCAATATTGGAGTTCGACATCAAATAGGGGTGTCTCTTGCACCGAAGATGCTACTCCCAACCCTGATTAATGTACTGCCTTCTTCTATAGCTATTTCGTAGTCTCCACTCATACCCATAGAAATAACCTTGAAGTCATTGGAGTCTTTAAAAAATGACATTTTGAGGTCATTGTAAATACTTTTCAATGTCCTGAATTCATTTCTGACTTGTTCAGTATTATCTGTAAATGTCGCCATTCCCATTACACCGGATATACAGATGTTACTAAAGCCAAGGTAAGCTTCATCTATAAGCAATTGCTGAGCTTCCAGCAGGTTTAGGCCAAATTTGGAAGTTTCCTCCGCAATATGAAATTGTAATAGAACATTTATGATTCGATTATTTTTTTGCCCTTGCTTATCAATCTCCTTGAGTAATTTGAGGCTTTCAACTCCATGAATCAAATGCACAAACCCTGCTATATATTTCACCTTGTTTCGTTGAAGGTGACCAATAAAATGCCAATTAATATCTTTTGGTAGAGATTCATGCTTAGATACCAACTCTTGAACCTTATTTTCACCGAGATGCCTTTGCCCATGGTCATAAGCTTGCATCAATAACTCATTCGGTTTTGTTTTTGAAACGGCTACGAGTTGAATGTTAGATGGTATTTTTTTTGAGAGCAAAGAAAGGTTTTCAGCAATCATTCTTTTAGGTTATAAATGGTTAATCCGCTTCTCAATTTCGGTTCAATCCATGTTGATTTTGGTGGCATGTTTAAACCGTGGTCTGCGACCAATTTGATTTGATCAATAGTTGTTGGAAATAATACAAACCCGAGTTGAAATTTGTTTTTGAGACCGTATTCATGGAACTCTTCAATTGAAAAAATTCCTGGAAGAAAATCTACTTGATCACTCGTTTTTAGATCCTTAATACCAAGGATTGGGTCCAGAATTAAGCTAGTCAAAAGCTTTGAGTCTAGACTGTTAACTGGTTTTGAGTCATCAATTAGCTCAGGCGAAATGTCTAGCTCGAACCAATCATCATCAATGTAAAAATGGATTGTGTTTTGACGACGTGGCTTTCGAATCTCTCCTAGCTTTTGTAGCGCGCCAATTTTATTGATTTGCTGTACAAACTCATTTTTGGTAATACCGTTAAGAGATTTAACCAATCTATTAAATTCAAGAATTTGAAGCTGGTCTTGTTCAACAAAATAAGAAAGGAAATATCGGGCATTCAGAGAATTGTTTTTTCCGCTTTCAAATAAACGAGCAGATGATGCGGAACGGTGATGTCCATCAGCGATGTAAGTACAAGGGATTTGTTTGAAAAGTTTTTCAAACTGATCTGCGTCATCATCTTCTAATATCCAAAGTTCATGTTTGATTAAGTCAGTGGTACTAAACTCATATTCTGGTCTTGAGTCTACCAGACTGGAGATAAAGTTATTGATATCCAAATTTCCTTTGTAAGAAATGAGAACAGGTTCGGCATTATACCCAACGATATCTAGGTACCTGGTAAATATTTCTTCTCGAGAAGTGAGTGTAGCTTCGTGCTTTTTTATATCATCGTTGAGGTATTCTTGAACACTCGCACCACCAATCACTCCTACAGATGAAGTATTGCCTTTTGATTGTCTGTATAAATAGAGCTTTGGTTGTTCATCTTGAATGAGAATGTTTTTCTCAATAAATTCATGATATTGTTCGTTTACCAATTTGAATCTACCATCTGAATTTACTTTTGTTTTAACGGTGCTATTAAACTCTGGATTTATTATTCTTAAAAAAGTAAAGGGATTATCTTGAAGCTTCGCCTTAAGCACGTTTTTCTTGTAGGAATAATAAGGTCTGGTAGCAACGAGATGCACTTTGTCTCGAATAGGTCTGATTGCTTTAAATCGTGCAATGTCCGCCATAATTAGAATTTATAACTCATACCAAAACTCGGAAGAAGAGGGAATTGGTATATCTCTTTGTTTGTTACTCGATTAACATAAAAGATATTGTTGCGATCGTAGGCATTGGTTACACTTGCAACGATTTCCATTTTTGTTTTGTTTTTAAACGAGAACTGCTTTTTGAGGGTAATGTCTAAACGGTGGTAAAAAGGCAATCGTTCACTATTAAACTCGCCCAATAACGTGTAAACTGAATTGCTGTTATTGGTAACATAATCTGATGTTACTCCATTGTTAAATGGTTCTAATTCAAAAAATCCAGCAGTAGGGGTAAAGGGTAGTCCAGATCCTAAGTTCCAACGAATATTCAATTCAATATCTTTATTCTGTCCAAAGCTATATGACCCCACCAAGTTGATGTTGTGTCGTCTATCAAATATTGGGAAATATTCAATAAAACCATCCCATCGGGTGTTGTAACCGTAGGAATAAACTCCCCACAAGAACAATCTGTTTTTTGAATATTTTAATAACAAGTCTACCCCATAAGATTGTCCAGACTCAATAATAAAATCCTTTTTAAATACATCATCTATATCGTCAAACTCCGCAATATCAGCATAAAGCTTATTCTGATTAATATTACTGAGTTGAGAAAAGTATTTGTAATATCCCTCAATATTTACTTCAATGTGTTTGCCCAAATCATATTCAATACCCGCGATAGCATGCCAAGCGTATTGTAGACCATTTCTTATTTTTCTTGTTTGTTGGAATTCATTTACAAACTCGTCTTGAACATTAGTCGGGGCACTTAATAGTCCATTGAATAGATTTACAATGTCCTTGTCAGAGGAAGCAGAGGTGAAGTTTTGAGAGAATCGGCCACCGGAAAACTTATATCTCAATTTTTCAGTCGCATTGTACTTGGCACCAATTCTCGGTTCAGGAGATATCGTATTCAATGATGCGTATACCTGAGCCCTTATTCCAATTTGCAACACCCATCGATTTCCTACTCGTCTATAGTTGTAATACCCACCTATTTCTGTTGTGAAATTTTCATCTTCAATGATTCGTTGAGCAAGATTGTAAGTTGTATATCTTGTATTGAATCCGTTGATGTTGAATCCATAGTTCATTTCGCCTTCGTTTTTAAGGAAGTAGCTAAAGTCAAATCCCAAATCAAATCCACCAATACTTGAAGTTCTTGGGGCTTGAGCCTCTTCGGTAAAGGTCGTTTCAAATACACTACCGTTCACATGACCTCTAATAAAGATAGGAGAGCTACTAGGCACAAGCAAAAAGTTAATACCACCTCCCGAGGATTGCCAATTCAAGTCAGCAATAGAATAGTTAACACTGTCCATATTGTGAAAAGCAAATGCGCTAAATTTAGAGCCACCATTACCAGAGAAGGTCATCTTACCATATAAATCAGTAAAATTGAAAGGAAGTCCATTGCCATCATTTACATCCGGGTAAAGACTTCTTGAGGTGTAGTCAAGCAAACTGTGTTTTGCAGAAAAGATGTAGGATCCAGCTCTTGGGGAATCACCATTTTTTTTACCCATCGGGCCTTCTAAAACGAGTTTGGCTAGAAATGGTGAAGCAGATACTTTACCCGCAAAATTTTTCCTGTTCCCATCTCGATAAGTGATGTCCATAACAGATGAAATTCGTCCACCGTACTTGGCCTCAAAACCACCTGTATAAATGTCTACGTTTTTGACAAGTTCTGTTTCAAAAATGGAGAAAAATCCAATTGAGTGAAATGGATTATAAATGGTCATTCCATCGAGAAGAATTTTATTTTGAATGGGTGTTCCTCCACGTACATATAGCTGACCACCTTGATCTCCCGTTGTAATTACTCCAGGGGTAACTGAAAAAGCACCAACAATATCATTCTCTGCTCCATAGCTGGGAATTCGTTCTAATCCCTCTTTACTTAATTTTAGTTTGGATATTTCAATTTGAGTTCTTTTGGTTCTACTTTCAGCAGAAACTCTTACTTCATCAAATTCTTGAACCCCTTCAGAAATGCGAAGTTCAAATTTGACATCAATAATGCTCTTGCCATTGTTAAAATCGATATTCTTATATGACGTTTCGTATTTCTGATTAGAAATCTTGAGTATGTACTTGTCTCTTTTTAGTTTTGGTATTTGAAAAAAACCGTTAAGATCGGTAATCGCTCCTGCAGTTATTGAACTGTCTAATTTGAGGATTTTCACTTTTTCATATGCCATTGGTTCCCCATTGGATTGATCGTAAACAAACCCTCTTACCGTAAGATTTTGGGCGAATGATACATTTCCCAAAAAAAGAAAAATAAAGAAGAACAAAAGTGGTTTCATAGGCGTATTAATAACAGTTGCCGAAGTTAGTGAAATGTTTTGAGATTAAAGACTGAAATCATAATTACTAAATTTGAATGAACATATGTGTAAAATTAGTGATACAGAATTATGAAAATGGAAATCAAAAGAATAGCTACGCCTTACGTTTTTGAATTTAGTGATTCAAATGGAAATGCCATAATTATGGACTCTTCGGCAGATCTAGAAGGTCAAAATAAGGGAATGACTCCTATGCAAGTTTTATTGGGCAGCTTAATGGGATGTATGTCGATAGACATTATTCTCGTCCTAAAAAAGCAAAAAATATCACCTCAGGAGTACAGGGTTGAGGCCATTACTACGAAAAAAGAGGGAGTGCCTTCTCCGTATGATAAGATTCATTTTGTCATACACATCGATAAAGAAATTGATTTAAAGAGAATCGATCGGGCAGTAAGTTTAAGTTTGGAGAAATATTGTTCCGTTCGTTCTTGTTTAAAAGACGATATCGAAATTACTTTTGAAGTGAACCCTCTTAATTAAATAAAGAGTCTACAAAAGTTTTTTTATCGAAAAGCTGTAAGTCTTCGATCTTTTCACCCACACCGATATACTTTACAGGAATATTCATTTGGTCAGAAATCCCAATGACGACTCCTCCTTTTGCTGTGCCATCCAGCTTGGTAACAGCAAGGGCATTAATATCTGTAGCTTGCGAGAATTGCTTGGCTTGTTCGAATGCATTTTGTCCGGTAGAACCATCGAGAACCAAGAGTATTTCATGTGGAGCACCAGGAATGACTTTATCCATTACCCTTTTTATTTTATTTAGCTCATTCATGAGATTTACTTTGTTGTGAAGTCGTCCAGCTGTATCTATAATTACAACATCAGCATTTTGTGACTTTGCCGATTGAACCGTATCAAATGCAACACTAGCGGGGTCAGCACCCATTCCTTGTTGGACAATAGGAACTCCAACTCTTTCGGACCATATAACAAGTTGATCTACCGCAGCAGCTCTAAATGTATCAGATGCACCAAGAATCACCTTACTACCTGCAGTTTTAAATTGATGAGCAAGTTTTCCGATAGTGGTCGTTTTACCGACACCATTTACACCGACTACCATAATTACATAAGGATCCTTATTTTCTGACTTTAAATCGAATGGCTTTGATCCTGATGAACTTTCTTCTAAAAGGTTTTCGATTTCTTCTTTAAGAATGCCATTTAACTCTTCAGTACCAAGAACTTTGTCTTTTTTAACACGAGCTTCGATTTTTCCAATGATTTTAAGTGTGGTTTCAACGCCCACGTCAGAAGTAATTAAGATTTCCTCGAGATTATCAAGAACCTCTTCATCTACTTTAGATTTACCAACAATTGCTCGGGCAATTTTGCCTAAAAAAGAATCTTTAGTCTTTTTAAGACCCTCATCGAGAGTCTCTTTTTTTTGTTTGGAGAAGAAATCAAAAATACCCATTGTTACAAAAAATAAAAGCTTCCAGGGGAAGCTTTAAATAATTAAAATATTTTGTGAGACTAGCCTTTATTAAACCAATCTTTAACTTTCGTGTTGAGAACGATTTCTTCCTTAAAAGAGTATGCTCCACTTTTATCGGATTTTATCATTTTGATCACTTTTGTGTGGGCTTTACCTCCACCTTTCTGTAACGATGCTACTACTTTCTTTGCCATAATTCAGCTTATTTAATTTCTTTATGAACAGTATACTTTTTAAGAATGGGATTGAATTTTTTAATCTCCATTCTATCTGGTGTGTTCTTTCTGTTTTTTGTCGTGATGTAACGAGAAGTTCCAGGTTGACCTGAATCTTTGTGCTCAGTGCACTCTAAAATTACTTGAACTCTATTTCCTTTACTCTTTGCCATTTGTGCTCAGTTTAACTTTCTACAATTACTTTAAATATCCTTTTAATCTAGCTTCTTTAACACAAGCCGAAATCCCCTTTTTATTAATGGTTCTTAGGGCAGAAGTAGATATCTTTAGTGTAATTAATTTATCCTCTTCTGGAAGATAAAATTTCTTAGTTACTAAATTTGGGTAGAATCTACGCTTAGTCCTTCTTTTGGAATGAGAAACATTGTTCCCAACCATAACTGACTTTCCTGTAAGTTGACAAATCCTTGACATGTGCTATATTATTTCCTTAATTAATGTAAAAAGCGGCTGCAAAGAAACACTTTTATTGTGAATAAAACAAATTTATTCTTCAAATATTACATAGTTATTTCATAATTCTTCAAATGCTCATTTAACTTGCATTTCTAGGGTGGTAAGAGAGTATGGCATCCTTTAAAAATCGTTGGTCTAGATGCGTGTATATTTCTGTAGTGATTATTGATTCATGCCCTAACATTTCTTGAATGGCTCTTAAGTTAGCGCCTCCCTCTATTAAATGGGTGGCAAAACTGTGGCGAAAAGTATGCGGAGATATCTTTTTTTTAAGATCGATTTTTAAAGCAAGTTCCTTAATGATTAGAAATATCATTACTCGAGTTAGCTTGCTTCCTCGCCTGTTTAAAAAAATATAATTTTCATGACCTTTTTTGATTTTTAATTTAGATCTTGTTTTCTCAGAATATTTCTGTATTTCCAATTCTACGCTTTTGCTTAAAGGAACCAACCTTTCTTTATTGCCCTTACCTATAACTCTAACAAACCCCTCATCATAAAATAAATCTGAAAACTTCAGTTCCACAAGCTCACTGACTCGAAGTCCACAGCTGTACAATACCTCAAGCATGGCTCTATTTCTATATCCTTCCGGTTTTTCAAGATTATTTGCATTGATTAGTTCATCAATTTCTTCAATGGTCATAACTTCTGGTAGCTTTCTTCCAATTTTTGGCTGCTCCAATAATTCACTGGGGTCAGTTTTTACTAAGTTTTCTAAAAGAAGGTAGGCGTAGAATTGTTTGATGCCGGAAATAATTCTTGCCTGGCTTCGGGCACTAAGTCCTAAATCATAAAGTTCTGCTACAAAATTTTTGAGATGTGCATATTGAACCTCCCTTACGGATAAGTGGTTATCCTCACAATAATTTTTCAGCTTGTTAGAGTCATTCTCATAGGCAATAATAGAATTATTGGATAATCCCTTTTCGATTTTCAAGTATGAAACAAATTCTGTAATATAGCGACTCCAAGCAGACACGATATGAAATTAGCAATAATTAATGGTCCAAATCTAAATTTACTCGGTAGTAGAGAAAATGATATTTATGGCGATACTTCTTTTGACGATTATTTTAATGTTCTTAAGAGTCGTTTTAAACTTGAACTTGATTATTTTCAGTCGAACATTGAGGGAGAGCTGATAGATTATTTACAAAAAGTAAATTGCGATGGTATTGTTCTTAATGGAGGAGGTTACACTCATACAAGTGTATCCTTAAGGGATTGTATTTCTGCAATCGATACTCCTGTTGTTGAAGTTCACTTAAGTAATATTTCCGCACGAGAATCCTTTCGCCATGATTCATTGCTGTCTCCTGTTTGTGAAGGTAGTATATATGGGTTTGGATTGAAGTCCTATGACTTGGCAATAGAATATTTTATTGAAAAATGAACCTATTTGATTTACTGTTGTACTCAGTAAAAAAAATAGCATTATGAAATTATTATTCTTTCCCTTTTTGGTATCCCTCTTTCTTTTGGGACCAACGTTTGCAAATCAAACAACTATTGACATCGATTCACCAAAATCAAAAGACACCAAACGAAAAATTCAACTGGTCATTTTATTTGATACCTCAAATAGTATGGATGGTCTTTTAGAACAAGCCAAATCACGTTTATGGGAAATCGTTAATGAAACCAGTGAATTAAGACACAGCGGAGAAATTCCAACATTAGAAATTGCCATGTATGACTATGGAAATGATGGAATTCGCGGTAAGAATTTTGTTCGAAAGCAATTAGACTTCACCACAGATTTGGATATGGTATCCAAAAAATTGTTCGGCCTGAGAACAAATGGAGGTAGTGAGTTTTGTGGAGCTGTGATTCAAGATGCACTTCTTGAATTGGAGTGGTCGAATAATTCAAGTGATTTGAAAATGGTTTATATCGCAGGAAACGAACCGTTTAATCAAGGTCCAGTAAATTACAAAACGGTATGTAAAATGGCCAAGGATAAAGATGTATTTATAAACACCATTTATTGTGGTGATAGAAACCAGGGAATTAAGCAGTTCTGGATGGACGGAGCTACATGTTCAAATGGAGATTATTTTAATATAAATTCTAATGATAGGGTAGTATTTATACCTACACCATATGATGAGCAAATTAATGAATTGAGTATGGAGGTGAATGACACTTATGTTTCTTATGGTAGTATTGGGATAGAAAGAAAAGCTCTCCAAGTGGAGCAAGATGAAGAAGCAATGGATCAAGCTCCGGCAGTTGCTTCTATGAGGGCAAAGGCAAAAGCATCTTCAAATTACAACAATGCGCGATGGGATTTGGTAGATGCTTTTATAGCTGATTCAACGATTATTCAAAACGTTGACAAGAAGGATCTGCCTAAAGAGTTGCAAGGGAAATCCGAGGAAGAGCTAAACAAATATGTAGAGATGAAAATTAAGGAACGTAAAGAAATTCAAACTAAAATTTCAGAGTTAAGTGTCAAGCGTGATGCCTTTATAAAAGAAGAAAAGGCGAAGGACAAATCTGATAAAAAAGATGATTTCGGAACAGCGGTAACTAAAAGTATAAAAGAGCGTGCCGTCAATAAAGGATTTGAAGGAGGCGAGTAGTTAAAATTCAGCGATTAATGGTACTTTCGCATCTATGGAAGCCATTGTTCGCTATTTTTCTGAATTAGATCCAGTTTATGCGGCCTTATTGGCAACAACTTTTACTTGGTTGGTTACAGCAATGGGCGCCTCTTTGGTTTTCTTTTTTAAAACGATGCACCGTGGCGTATTAGACGGAATGCTTGGTTTTACTGGAGGAGTTATGGTTGCAGCAAGCTTCTGGTCATTGTTGAATCCTGCAATAGACTTATCGGAAAAAATGTACCCTGACATGATGTGGATGCCTGCTGCAGTTGGTTTCTTGACTGGAGCATTGTTCTTGTTTTTTTTAGATAAAAGTCTTCCTCATTTACATATCAACTTTAAAGAATCCGAAAAAGAAGGAGTCAAAACTCAGTTTCATAAAACTACCTTACTGGTTCTTGCTATTACCTTACATAATATTCCAGAAGGACTTGCTGTAGGTGTGCTTTTTGGAGCTTCTGCTCATGGTATTGAAGGCGCCAGTGTTGCAGGAGCGGTCGCTCTTGCTATCGGAATTGGGATCCAAAATTTCCCGGAAGGTTTCGCTGTAGCCATGCCTTTGAGAAGAGCAGGGGCAAGCCGTTTTAAAAGCTTTTGGTACGGGCAGCTTTCTGCAATTGTTGAGCCGATTGCCGGTGTCGTTGGTGCGCTCGCTGTGATTTACATGGAACCTATATTACCATTTGCCTTAGCTTTTGCTGCAGGGGCCATGATCTTTGTAGTCGTTGAGGAAGTTATTCCTGAAACCCAAAGGGATAAGTACACGGATGTTGCCGTACTCGGTTTTATTGGAGGGTTCCTGGTCATGATGATTTTGGATGTTGCTCTGGGTTAAATCTTGACTTCAGATTCTTTCCTTTTTCTACAGCTTCGAAAATTTTATACTTTTCGGTAAATAACCATCTATTTCTATAAAGTAAACCCCGCATTTCAAATCAGTAACATCAACCGTGCCATCAGTTTCTCCTGTACACATCAGTTTTCCGTTACTTGAATAAATGGAGTAAATGGAATTTTTTTCTAATAATGTGAATTTTAATAAATCATTAGTGGGATTTGGATGGATATTGATTTGACCGTTATCGAATTCATTTAATGTGTTTGTACTGCAAGGATCTACCCAGCTTACACCATCAAATTCAATTTGGGGTGTGATATTCACACAAAGATGCGTTAGGGCGGTAACCGCGACGTCTGTGATTTTTGGAGTTTCATCATAATTATAAACATAGCTTGAATCAGAATCATTCCATTGGGCATCAGTAATATTCCCATTATTACCATTACCAGATGCATCAATCACTTGATTCCCTGTCCCTTCATTCATTTTCCAATATCCAATTAAGTTTGCAGAGTTGGGGTGAGTATTTTCAATGGTATTGCAATGCCATTCTGCTATTGTATTTGGATCTATTATTGTATTCCATACGCGGAGCTCGGCAATAGACCCTTGGAAGTCATAGGATGAGGTGATGTCCGTTCCTGCAAATAATCCTTGTCCTGTATTAATATTTCCTATTCCAGATATATCTGTTTCGCTTAAAAATTGACCATCCTCATACATTTTCATCATTCCGTCTCTATCAAAAGAAACGCTTAATGTGTGCCACTCATTATCTGCTATTAATCCTCCCGATTCAATGTCTTCTCTTGACGAACCATCTCCAATATTTACTTTCCATTCAGGTCCTGAGGGGTATTTAAATGAAAAGATAAAGCCAGGATTTACTCCTGAGCCCCAGTCTTTGTTTCCTACTATAGAAACATCTCCGCTGGATGTAGTTCTAATTCTACATTCTACGGTAAAATCCTGATTGTCTCCAAAATCAAAAATAGGATTTGCAGGAACCTCCATGTAATCATTAATGCCGTCAAAAATTAATTCTGGTGTACCACCTAAACAATTAAATGCAGTATTTGATACGAGGGTCGAATCTTTTAGAATTACCTGAGTTGGAATATTATTACCACTGACAATAAAAGGAACTTCTCGTTCTTCCATAGAAGTGCCTCCATGTGAATAGCCAACACCACCATGATCGGTGGAAATAAGAATTAACCAATCCTCATTGGCATAATTTGGTCTTTGCTCAATGGCATTTATAATTGGGCTAATGAGGTCATCTGTCGTTTCAATAGCATTCATGTATTCAGGTACATCTGGATTGAATCCACTACTGTGTCCTGCGTGGTCGACGTCATCAAAATGTAGAAAGATAAGGTCAGGATCATTTGAGCTGATATAACTTGTAGCTTGACTGCTTACCTCCGCATCAGTTGAAACATTTAATTTAAAGTCGACATAATTTTGTACGATATAGTCATTTATCGGATCCCAATGACATATCGATAATGTATTGATACTTGGGTCATTTTCTTCTGCATGTCTAAATAAGGATGGAAAACTTTCGTAATCATTTATGCTAAAATCATTACCAGTAACCAAGTGTTTAGCTGACCAAACACCGCATAAGATGGCGGACCAACCAGGGCCACTTATCGTAATATCGTCATTTAATGCATTAGGACTGTAAATGCCATTTTCAATGAGGGCATCAATATTTGGCGTTTGGGCCTGAATAAAGGCATCTGAACGAACACCGTCAATGCCAATAATAAGTACTTTTTTTTCAGTTTGACCAAAGTAAAAAGTCATGAAGAAAAAGCTTGATAAGACAAGAAATAGTTTTTTCATTTTCTTAATTGAATTAACAGTTATTTAAAGAGTTCAAACATTACATGGCCATTGCTATTGGGTATGTCGAAGTGAAGAAGTTCAGCAATAGTAGCAGGTATATCAATGAGTTCTCTTTCGTTCGATAAAATGACATTCTTCTTAAAGTCGGGTCCAAATGCATATAAATTGATGTGCTTACATCCATCACAGGGGTCTCCATGAGAACAAAAACCATCTCCTACACCATCCGAATGCCTGCCGTGGTCATTGGTTACAAAAACAGTTGTTTTCCCTTGATACAATGAATCTGTTTCGATATAATTCATTAGCTGATAAATGTAATTATCAACATCCAAAATCCCTTGTTGGTATGCTTCTGCATCACAAGTATGCCCAGAAAAGTCAGGTTCTCGGAAGTTAATTATGGCAAGGTTAGGATGATGCGTTGATAAGATGTCCAAGGTGTTCTGGTATGTTATGCTGTCATGTCGATAGCCACTCATTGCACCACCACTTTCAATCCCGCAGTCCGTCATAGGCAAAAATTGATCTTTCCAGCTCAAATTAGAGCAATTTGCCAAAACTTCGACTTTGCCTTTACTTGCGATAACCCAGCTCTTGTTTTGTGGAGTATTGAAGTTCGATCTCCATAATTGAAAAATGGATGGGCGTTGCGGAAGCTCTAGACCACCATTATCAATGTATTGATAAAATCCTGTTGAAATTGCTGTATGGCCTGGAATAGTAAACGTTTCGCCCTGGCTATAAAAATCGGTATAAATACATCCTATCGGTGCAAGATCATTGGCCATTCTTGGAATAAATTGATGGCTTGAATCTCCCCAGGTTTCAGAGTATCTTGGTCCATCCATAACAATTATGATTACATTTTCTGTTTCATATTCTTTCGGTTGTACTTTATCCTTTGTACAAGATACAACAATAGAAAACATGAATAAGCAGGCTATTTTGAATGTCATGTGTGTAACAGGAATTGAATGCTCTAAGGTAGCAACTTTATAAATAATAATTACATCAATAATTTATAAGTATCTTGATGGAATAATTTTTAAGCCATGAAAAAAATAATTTATCTATTCGTTTTGACCTTACTTCCTTTTGGAGCAAAATCAACCATTCACGAAATTTTAGTGTGGGATGGCTACATGCAATTTTTACCTTCCTCACTTGAAGTGCAATTGGGAGATACCATTCAATGGTTGCCATTGGATAATCCAACAATGGTTCATACCGTTACTTCGAGTAACATTCCAAATGGTGCTGTTGAATTTGATGTGATTTGGCAAGCGCCAGCAGATGTGTTTTTTCAATACATACCCGCTGTTGTTGGATTATACGAATATGTTTGTACGCCTCATATTCAATACGATATGATTGGGTCTTTCAATG
>JABJEE010000008.1 GCA_018665005.1 Flavobacteriales bacterium | reverse complement strand
TCAAGGCCCATACAAGCCTGAGCACTACAGATATTAAGAATACAAGTTATTCTTTAAAAGAAAAGCGAGCCTTGAGCTCGCTTTTCTTTTAATAAACAATTTTAAAAAACAGTTTGGTTTAATCGTTGATTCTTTGCTGATCCCATTGCTCAATAAGCTTTAACTTTTCTGAAATCATTTTTTTACCCATATTGTATTTCTCAATACCATAATTCTTTTTCTTTTCTTCAAGTACTTTATCACAATACAAGAAATACTTTTTCGCAAAATCACTAAACCCGAGACTAAAGTACAAGTCAGCTGTTTCAAATAAAGCATATATATCGTATCCTTCTATTTCACCAGTTAATTTTTCTTGGAAGTTTAACAATACATTTTTTGCAGCTTCTTTCTGCCCAAACCTTTTAAAGACGACTGCCAGTCGCAGTAGTTCATTCTTATTTAGTGTAAAATCTTCTTTACTCTCGAGATCTTTGAGGTATTCAATAAGATTTTGAACATCGAAGAATTGGAATTTGAAATACGCCTTGAAAGCATTCATTACTCCTTGCTGAAATACTGAGTTGTGGGTTTCTGATTCAAAAAGCTCCTTTTCAATTTGCATATCTGTCAATGTTTTTAAATACTCATTGAACACAGTACTGTTTTCAATCCATGAATCCCCTGCACGAGTTTGACAGGTAAAATAAAAATCCAGTGAATTTTTAAATGTAGATTGATTTTTAATTAGATCCACCAACTGACCTTTATCGTAATTGAAATTTGCATCTATTGAAAATATCACATCAAACAGCTCCGGCTTTTTGAGCATGGTATAATTCATAAATGTACCGCCGTTTGAATATCCTATTCCTATTTTAGTAGGAATGGTTCGGTAGTTTTCATCTACATAGGGCATCACACTATTCTCTATAAAATCACTAAAATCATCCGCACCACCCAACTCACCGTATTGCTCCTGAACGGTCTCAGGATGTACATTTTTAGGAAAAAAATCAATATTGCGATATGGAGAAGCAATGCCCACCACAATCATCGGTCGCAGTCCATTATTCTGAAAAGCTATAGTCGTATGAACTGCATCAAAAAACTCTCTGCTTTGCGCATCTAGAACATAAACGACTTCAAAGCTTCTCGTTTGATCGGTATATTCAGATGGAGTATAAATCAATAAGTTTCTTTTACCGAAATCCTTTTCTCCTTTGAGTTTAATTTTTTCAATTTTCTGAGCGAAGAAACCATAAGAGCATAAGATCAATACAAGGGTTAAAATAGTTTTCATTGGTTGATTTTTAAGTATTTAACGACAGTTCTAAGAAATAGAATTCTACAATATATTAATAATACATAAAAATCTCTAAGCAGCGTATATCTCATTGGGCACTTAGGCACTTTGGCTAAAAAAACTATTTTCATTAATGTTAAATTCTGTTACAAACAATCAATAACAAAGAAAATACAATCAACGAAAGATGTAAATGCCTTATATTGTGAGTTCATAAAAATTTAAAAATCAAATTAAAATGTCAAAACACTATTTCTATACCCTACTCTTTTGTTTAACGAGTCAACTGTTTTTTGCTCAGACTGAAAAAGAAATCATTGCCAACTATATTGAAAATACTGGTGGTGCAGAAGCTTGGAACAAGCTGCAAGGCATCAAAATGAAAGCAAAAGTTTCTCAAGGTGGAATGGAAATACCAATTGAAACCATACAGCTAAGAGACGGAAGACAAATGACCATTATCAATTTCCAAGGTAAAGAAATGAAGCAAGGAGTTTTTGACGGAACCCACCTTTGGGGTCACAATTTCATGACTATGGAAGCCGAAGAAAGTGATGCAGAAGCTACAGCGAACTTCAAGCTAGAAATGAATGATTTTCCGAACGCATTTATAGACTACGAGAAAAAAGGATATACTGTAGAGTTGTTGGGTAAAGAAGAAATGGATGGAGCCGAAACATTTAAAATAAAATTGGTTAAAGAGCCTCAAATGGTTGATGGAAAAGAAGAGGAGTCTGTTTCGTTTTATTATTTTGATACCGAAAACTTTGTTCCAATTGCTATGCAAGAGGAGATCAAGTCAGGACAAGCTAAAGGAATGATCGCAGAAACTAAATTCAGTGATTACGATGAAGTAGAGGGTCTTTATTTTCCATTTTCAATGACAAATGGTGTTAAAGGTCAGCCAGGTCAACCCATTACTTTTTCAAGTATTGAAGTCAACCCAGTCGTTGATGCCGCAGGATTTACTTTACCAGAAAAAAAATAAATTTCACTTTACTAATTTTATAAAATGAGAAAACTTAACTCTTATGTTTTGTGGATATTCATATCTGCGATCACAATACCTTATGCTCAAGAAACAACCGTAGTTGACGGTTCATCCATCTTTGGGGATCTCAATGCACGTCAAATTGGGCCTGCATTAATGAGTGGGCGTATAAATGATTTGGAAATTCACCCCAACAATCACAAAATTATTTACCTGGGTGCTGCAGGTGGAGGCGTATGGAAATCGAATGATGGAGGCGCTACCTTTAACCCTATTTTTGACGATTATATTCAATCTATTGGCACGGTTAAACTGGACCCAAATGATCCTGACAACACCATATATATTGGAACGGGTGAAACCTGGACGAGAAATAGTGTGTCCTACGGAAACGGGTTATACAAAACCACAGATGGTGGCTCAAATTGGAAAAAAATTGGTCTTGAAAATTCTGAACGCATTGCAGGAATTGTAATCAACCCCAACAACTCTCAAGAGATTTACGTTGCAGCACTCGGTGCACTATGGGGAGACAATGAAGAGCGAGGTGTTTTCAAATCAACTGACGGTGGTCTTACATGGGGAAAAATTCTTTATGTAAATGCAAAAACAGGTTGTGCGGATATCATGATGGACCCAAGAAACCCTTCAATACTTTATGCCTCCATGTGGGAATTTAGAAGAACTGGATGGTCTTTTGAATCGGGTGGAGAAAATAGTGCCCTATACAAATCTGAGGATA
>JABJEE010000107.1 GCA_018665005.1 Flavobacteriales bacterium | reverse complement strand
TCTTGGTTAAAAGAAAGTTCTTTTAAGGATAACAATGAAAAATCTTCACCCAAAAGGCTTTGAATTTCAGCTACCTTATTCTCATTATGGCTTTCAAAGATCAGTTTCATGAAAATAAGTTTAAATATTCCTTTTCAAAAGCAAGAACAGAATATCGAGACTTGATGGTTTCTTTACCCTGTAGTCCTATTTTTTTTCTTAAATCAATCGATTGTATAAGTGACTCAAGACTTTTTTCCCATTCTATCTCAGTTGTTGCTATTAAGCCATTTTCACCATGTTGGATAATTTCCTCATTTACACCTACGGGAGAAACGACTGATGGAATCCCTAAGGACATATACTGTAAACACTTAAATCCACATTTACCTTCTGACCATATATCCTGCTCAAGAGGCATTACTCCAATTGAAATTTGATTTAAATCTTGAATTTCAGTATTGCGCTCCCATTTAATAAACCGAAGAGAATTTAGGTCATATTTCGGTTCTTGATTAGAAATAACTCGGAACTCAAAATCATATCGAGCTTCTAACTTCTTAATGATCGGGACAAGGAAATCCAAAAACCGCATAGTGGTATGCGTTCCTGTCCATCCGATTACGATTTTTTGATTGTAATCTGTATTGATATTATGATAGTTTAAAGTATCAATCGTCGTTGGAATAATTATCACATTGTTATTTAAACTCCTCGCATAATTTGCTAAATATGAATTACCAACCGTAATTTGACCAGCCCATTTGATACAGTACTTAACCTTCCAATATGCCTTCAAACGGTGAACTTTAGCGTTTGACTCACTGTAATTCGCCAACCATATGGCATCATCAAAATCATAGATATAAGGTTTTCGGAAAATCTTAGCTATTATGAATTCGAAAATAGGTGGCCCTAAATGAGATACCTCTCTATGAATAAAAACATAATCATATTTATAAATAAATATAATCGTAATTAAACGCCGAAAAAAACTTCTAATAATACCTGTGATTTTCTTTAATACGCCACCTTCTTTATATAATGCATACCAAGTTTTTGAATCTAAAAAGGGAGCAAAGTGAATATCAAAATTGTTTGATTCCAACATATCTAAATATTGTTCAAATCTAAACCTTTGAGAAGGTGCTTCCCCATGGGGATAAGGTGCAAGGAAAATAATTTTTTTCTTTTTAGTCAACTTAAATAATCTTTTTATAAATTTCTCCGTATGTATTTAAACCCTTTTCTAAACCAAAATATTCCTGAGCCCCTTCGATTGCCTTTGATTCAGAGAATGTATAATCAGACATCACAGATTCATTAATTTTATCACTTGATATAACCAAACCTGAATTATACTTTCGCACAATACCTGCTGTGTCCCCCACTTTATCATTACACATGATAGGAATACCCATAGCCATTAACTCTCCTTGTTTCGTAGGTGATGACGCTTTTTTTGAATACAGAGGTTTAATGAAAAATATTGAGCAACTAAATAGGCTCATATATAGAGGCATATCAGCATGATTACATGATGTTACAATAATTTCGTTTCTTGGAATCTCTAAATCGTCTGATAATTTATATATATCCTTTGGGTTTTCTTTGGTTACAAATAAAAACAATGGGTCTGTTAACGAATTTGAAGATCTTTTATAAAATGATAGCATTTCTTCTAACATATACCATGTACCAATAGATCCCACGTATCCCATAATAAATTGAGAATCATTTATCCCGAGCTCTAACTTTTTAACTTTCAACATCTCAGCGCTCACCCTTTTTTTATCAAATTTCACAATGTCAACACAACAAGGAATGACACTTATCTTGTTTGTCAAATTTTCAAAACCATTCCAAGATAAAATCTCTTTTTTACCCTCATTGGTCAGTGATATGATATGATCTGCAGTAGAGAAAAAAATCTTTTCCTTTCGTTTAAAATAATTATAAACCCATCTGTAAATGGGGTTTTTTAGATTCCAAATATTTCCGTCTACTCTCTCATCTGCCCAAAAACCACGCATATCGAATAGAAAAGCTGTTTTAAACCTTCTTTTCATTGACAGACCAATTAAAGCGGATAAATAGCTTCGACAATGTACCATAGAAAATGAATATTCTTTATTCAATTCAGAGGCCTTTCTCTTCATTCTCCAAACATCCCATATGGTAGAAAATAATGGAGGTCTCTTGGTATAGAGCATTGGAACCCATGTGATATTATTCTCATCGCATATCTTAAGAATGTCTTTCTTGTGAGCAAGGAACCGATCTGGCTTCTCGAAACTAATGAGATGAAAATGATATCCTTTTTTCGTGAGTCCGATGATATAAGGCAATACCTGGGATTGACCTAAAGGGTCAGTCATTCCATCATAAGAAAGGTAAAGTATATTTTTCACCATCAACGCAAATATAAATCAATCCTAAAAATAAGCAGTATATCCGAAGTGTATTTTACTAGACCTAAAGTCTATCGGGTTGGAGAATTTTTTCCCTAAGGCATAAGTAATATTAAAAACACCAATTTTAGAACCAAAAGATATTCCTCCACCAAATCCAAATGGATGGTCTTTAACATAATCTAAAGCATTATTTTCATACATACACTGATCAAAAAAAACAAACACATTACTGCCCTTATCCAACAAGAATCTATACTCAATTGTCGCCTGAGCTTTTACAGAAGCAAAAAGTTCCTCTTCATTAAAACCTCTTAAAGTATTTAAGCCTCCAAATCTAAACAACTCGTTTTGATATATAACCGGACTTGAATAAAAATCGAAAACTCCAGCAAATACCAGGACATGTCTCTTAAATAAGGGTATATATTCACGATAATTCAGATGACCTGAAAAAGTAGTATTTGATGACGAATCAGAAGTAAGTTTTCTTTGGCCTAAGTATATTTTTGACGTAAACACTCTTCCCTTAGATGGGTTCATTATGTTATCAATTTCTTTTTTCTCTATCGAAAGACCATAGGAGTTCGTTCGATATGAACTGAGTGATTCAAATTCGATACTATTCGACGCTCCACTTAATAAATTTGAATTAATATAACGGTAGTGTGCCCTGAAAAGAATCCCATTATCAAGTCTATATGAAACATTAAATTCGGCATTAAGGTCTAAAAAAGTAGAATCCCGCTTGTACAAAAGGAAATTAGAAGCTATTCCAAATGGACTCTGAAAAAGAAAAGGATAATTAAAATTGATATTTAATCGTTGTGTTTGAGGTTTTATACTTCGCCAATTGAGCTTGAACAATTCACCTTTTTTCAAAGTGTTTTCTAATTTTAAATTTATCTCCCCTGTCAAAGCCATTTTTTGACTGACCGGATCGGGTTGGAGTCCAACGGCTCCACGTAAAAAACTAACACGATCAGATTTTAAGTATAAAAACAGTTCATGACCTTTGTTGGTATATAGGATTTCTGAAGACTTTATGGTATTTATAAAGTTGTTTTGACTTATTTTTTCATCAATTTGACCAATTATAGATTCATTATAAACTCCTCCTATTGTCATCCCAATAATACTCTGAATGGTATTATTAGATATACTTGAGTCACCTTTAATATGTATTTCTTTGAGAACACTATAATTCCCTTTAACGACATCTAAAGTGGCTGATATCTGTCTGTCATTAATAGAGCTATTAATGAGCTGAACATTTACAAATGGGTAACCTGAATTCAGATATGTATTGGCCTTATTTTTTAAATACTGAGCAAATCGTCTTGGACTTAAATAGTGGACGTATTTTACTTTATTAAAAATACCATTATCAATATCTATTGAATCCGTCAAAATAATGTCCTTAAACTTACTACCAAGATGAACCAAACACAATTTATTGGGATCATTCCACTCCACCTTATTCAAAAAATAACCCAGCTCTGTTAATTTTATATGTAAGTCCCTTAATTCAGATTGAATATTGTTGTTGATTTTTAGAGTGTCGAATTTAATATATTTAGGCAATCGCTTTTCTGACTGTCCATTCTCATAGCGTATAGTATAGGTGTTTTGTGCATACCCAAAATTCATTAGGCCCTGAAGAATTAGAAAAAAAAAGACTAATCTGTGTAATTTCACTTAGTTCGTAGTAAGAAATTCCTTATAAAATTCCATTTTTTAATTCCCATTTCCAATCTTTTTTAAATATAATTGTAACTTTAAGATTGCTAAGTCCGTTAGACTAATACGAACAACAAAAATTTACACTATGAAATCGAAAGCAACATTAGTATTTTTACTTGCATTTTTAACCACCATATTAATTTCTTGCGGAGCTGGAAGAACAGCGAGCTGTGATGCCTATGGGAGTATTGATAATGTAGAGATTGAAAATCAAGACTTAGTTTCCAAATAAGAAATTTTCTTATTAAAACATTTTACAAGCGTTTTAAATACACGGCCATTTCGGATTGTATTTTTAACGCTTCTTTTTTTGCCTCAACCGCAAAGTTTTCACTTTGATCTGCATAAATAATTCCGCGTGATGAATTAACAAGAAGTCCACATTCATCTGTCATGCCGTACTTCACTACTTCCTCTAATGAGCCTCCCTGAGCACCTACTCCAGGTACTAAAAAGAAATGATTCGGTGCTAGTTTTCGTATTTTTGAAATATCTTCAGAACGTGTTGCACCAACTACAAACATGGTGTTTTCTTCATTGCCCCACTCCATACATTTCGTAACTACATATTCATATATAGGAGTGTTATCCACCTTTAAAAACTGAAAATCTCGAGCACCTTTATTTGACGTCATGGCCAATACCACCGTCCATTTATTTTCATAAGTTAAAAATGGCTTTATACTATCGGACCCCATATATGGAGCAATTGTAATTGCATTGCACGGATAAGTTTCAAAGAAAGTCTTTGCATAATATAAGGAGGTGTTTCCTATATCTCCACGTTTTGCATCGGCAATAACAAAGCAATCTTTTGGAATATAATCAATCGTTTTTTGGAAAGATTTCCAACCATCAACTCCAAGACATTCGTAGAATGCCAAATTTGGTTTATATGCAACACAATGATCTTTAGTTGCATCAATAATGGCCTTATTGAACTCAAAAACAGGATCTTCGGTCTCAAGCAGATGCTTCGGAATCTTATTGAGATCCGGATCTAAACCAACACATAAAAAGGATTTTTTTTGAAAAATATGCTCAACCAATTGTTTTCTAGTCATTCTTGCTCGCCTTTTAATTTCTCAGCATTTTCGGCCATTTTTAAAGCATCAATCATATCTTGTACATTTCCATTCATAAATGAACTCAAATTATACATGGTTTTATTGATTCTATGATCTGTTATTCTCCCTTGTGGGTAATTATAAGTTCGAATCTTTGCAGATCGGTCACCTGAGGCAACTAATGTCTTACGATGCTCGGCTCTTTCATTTTCTACTCGATCTAGTTCTGCTTGATACAACCTTGATCTTAAAACAGATGTCGCTTTCTCTAAATTCTTATGCTGGCTCCGCCCATCTTGACACTCAACAACAACACCCGTAGGTATATGGGTCAATCGTATCGCAGATTCAGTTTTATTCACATGCTGTCCTCCTGCCCCTGAGGCCCTGAACGTATCCCTTCTTACGTCTGTCATATTTAACTCAAAGTCAACATCCTCTGCTTCCGGCAAGACCGCTACTGTAATGGCTGAAGTATGCACCCTGCCCTGGGATTCTGTTTCGGGAACACGCTGTACCCTATGCACTCCTGATTCAAATTTCAGCATTCCATAAATTCCTTCACCCTCTACACTCATAGAGATTTCCTTATATCCTTTTACAGTACCTTCAGAAGAATTGATAACTTCATGTTTCCATGATTTCTCTTTGAAAAACATAGAATACATCCTAAATATATCTTCGACAAAGATACATGCTTCGTCACCACCCGTTCCAGCCCTTAATTCAATAATTGCATTTTTATCATCCTCAGGATCTTTGGGAATAAGCATAAACTTGATTTCCTCTTCCATCTCAGGACGCTTAGACTCGAGCTCTTCAATTTCCATTTTAGCCATCTCCCTCATTTCAGGGTCTGATTCTTCTTCAAGAAGAGATCTTGAGCTTTGAATATTAGACATCAAATTATCGTATTTCTTGTAAGTTCGATCTAAAACCTCAAGGTCTTTATATTCTTTATTTAATTTGACATACCGCGACATGTCGGCAATTATATCTGGATCTGTAATTAGATTACCCACCTCAATAAATCGAAAGTGTATCGCTTCTAGCTTCGTAAGTAAATCAGACATATAACAATTAATTATTGGTCCGCTAAAATAATTATAATATCACGAAAGGACTGATGCCCGACAAATAAAAAAAATAGCTGAAAAATGGTGATCATTTTAAACATACTTTCAAACACGAAAAAAAGCCACACCTGAAGGTGTGGCTTTCAATACATTTTGAGATGGAATCAATCAATTGATCCTTGAACTCTCTTCATGAAGTTGTTTAACGCTTCTTTTTTCTCAGCACCGTTTTTAATTGCCTGATTTACCTCGAGGGCCCCTGACATATTTGACAGAAGCTCTCCAATTACATCTAGCTCTTCATCTTTTAACGATTCTAAATCAATGAGATTCTCTAATGTTTCCATTGTCTCAACCACATAGTCCTCATCATTATTCTCTATAAAAGAGATTATATGCTTAATTACTGGCAACCGCATTTAAGACCTGTTCTATGGTTTCTATTTTGTTCCCTTGAGCTTGCTCAACAAGCTGTCCATCCCTAAAACTTGCAAACGTAGGTAGATTACTAACATTTGCTAACTTTCTAGATTCAGGATATTTTTCTGCATCAACATACACAAACAAAATATCTTCGTGTTCACGTGCAAATCGCTTGAACTTTGGCTTTGTGATTTTACAATTCCCACACCAAGTCGCACCATACTGAACCATCACTTTATGATGTTCCTCGATTTGTGATTTTAAATCATCAGCATTGGCTTCAACAAACATTTTAGTGCTTTTTGAGGTAGTCAGCAACACCGTCTCTTGTAGCATCCATTGCGTCTTTTCCTTCTTCCCAATTTGCTGGACAAACTTCACCGTGCTTTTGATTGTGCGCATAGGCATCAATCAAACGAAGAACCTCTTGTACATTTCTTCCTACAGGGAAAAAGTTCACAGCCTCATGGAAAACAAAGCCTTCTTCATCTAGAAGATAAGTAGCTCGATAAGGTACATTGTCTCCATCACCTGGCTCTTCATCAAATAAATTAAAATCTAGAATATCAAGCTCCATCGCCAATACTCTTGTTGAATCGGCAATCAAAGGAAATTTAACTCCTTCAATACCGCCATCGTCCTTTGATGTACTTAACCAAGCAAAATGAACCTCTGCTGTATCACAAGAAGCACCAATTAAAATAGTATTTCTTTTTTCAAACTCTTTTGCAGCTTCTTGAAACGCATGAATTTCAGTAGGACAAACAAAAGTGAAATCTTTTGGATACCAAAAAAGGCATACTTTCTTTTTGTTATCAACTGCTTGCTTTAATACATTGATTTGAAATGCATCTCCCATTTCATCAATTGCCTTTACAGACATATCAGGGAATGTTTTACCAACTAGGGCCATATTTGTTTTTTTTGGTTATTAATTATCTTATAAACTGAATGCAAAAATAATACATAAACCTCTTTTAACTGCAAATATGGTTCATTATTTAGCCTTCGATCATTCCAACAAATGTTGAAATAACTTTGTTTTGAATTAACTGAAAAGAATTTACACTTACTTCTTAGATGCCTTTTTGACAAAATCATCGTAGCTCAAATGTTTTTCTTTCATTGGAACATTAGTCTGAAAATAATCTGAAAGCTTCTTTTCCGTCAAACGATCATAAATACCATTCACCTGTTCTTTATCTTTCAAAAGTCGCATAGCTGTTTCTGTAAGCTCTTTATCTTCAGGTGCTGGCATTCCGTATTGCGCATAATTCGAAACCAATAGAGATTTGGTGAAATCCATTACTTCTTCGTTCGAAATCTGAATATCATTCTCCTTAAATATCTTCCCTTGAATCAATTGCCACTTCATTGATTTTAAATATCCATCAAACTCTTTATCCAAGGTTTCGTCATCAATAGGCTTTTCATTAGAAAGCTTGATCCATCTTTTCAAAAAGGCCTCTGGCATAGAGATTTTAGTTTTATCCATCAAAAACTCGTAAATGGTTTGAGTAAATAAACGATTGGAATCCTCTTTGAACATATTCATTAAATCAGATTCGACTTTTTTGTTTAAATCATCAGTCGTTTTAACATCTCCTTCTGGAAAGAGCTTTGCGAACAACTCGTCGTTAAGCTCTGCCATTTCCATCTTTTTGATATCGTTGATGGTGAATTTGAATTGTTTTGATAAGCCTTCTAACTCGTCTTCTTTAAGGCCAAGCATAGATGCCAGATCTTTGGAGTCTTTTGAAACTGTGCTTGGATCTAATACAATATGATCGTCAACTTTTTTTCCTTTTAGTGATTTAACGGCTTTTTTATCCGTTAAGAACTCCATTGAAATAGTAGAATTATGTTCTACACCACCTTCTTTTGGCTCGTTGTTGGCATCTAGCTCTCTAAACAAGCCCATTACCATATCCGTTTCGCCAACTTCCTCAGTAGATTCTAATTTACCATAACGTTTACGTAAGTCTTCAATTTGTTTTGATATCAGCTTAGCATCAACTTTAACCAAGAAATAATCCATGCTCTTTTTGGAACTCAATGGAATGTCAAATTTTGGAGAGAATCCTATTTCATAAGCAAATTCAAAGTCTGTTGGGTTATCTAAATCTCCTTTAAATGTATCGTCTTGTAAAGGGATTGGATTTCCTAATATCTCTATACTCTCGTCTTGTATATACTTGTACAATCCATCATTAGAGATTTTATTGAGCTCTTCAGCCAAAACACTTTTACCGTATTGTTTTTTAATCATACCTAATGGTACGTGACCTGGTCTAAACCCAGGAACTTTGGCTTTTTTACGATAATCTTCAAGTGTCGACTTAACCTTTGATTGGTAATCATCTGCTTGAATTTGAACCTTTAAAATGGCATTTAACTTATCGACTTTTTCTTGTACTACGTTCATTATGTTAATATTAATTCAATAAAAAAGGTCTCGTTCAGTAGAACGAGACCCATAATGGTGCGGATGGAGGGACTCGAACCCACACACCTCTCGGCACTAGATCCTAAGTCTAGCGTGTCTACCAATTTCACCACATCCGCAATTATTTCAATTTGAAAGTAACTTTCAGGCCTTAAACTCTTTTAAAGCGGATGCAAAGATAATTTTTTTTAAGACAAATGAAAAGAAAATTTAGGACCTTGTGTTTTGAATATTCTGACGGATTTCTTTCATGAATTCAGAAGCATACACAAAGTCAGTGATTTCAGGGTTTTCAGTGGTTATAATTGACTTATTATCTCCCTGCCACCATTTTTTTCCTTCATAGATAAAAATAACATTTTCACCAATTTCGATCACAGAGTTCATATCGTGTGTAATTACCACGGTAGTCATATCATATTCTTTAGTAATGTCTTGAATCAACCCATCAATTAATATGGCGGTTTTCGGATCTAAACCTGAATTCGGTTCATCACAAAATAAGTATTTTGGATTCATAGAAATGGCCCGAGCAATTCCAATTCTTTTTTGCATACCACCACTACATTCTGAGGGCAATAGTGCATTTTTACCAGAAAGATTAACTCTTTCCAAACAAAAATCTACCCTTTTTTTAATTTCGGTACTCGATTTATTGGTAAACATGGTAAGAGGAAATCCTACATTTTCCTCTACATTCATTGAATCAAAAAGAGCTGAACCTTGAAAAAGCATTCCAATTTGCTGTCTAATTAAGCTTCTTTCATTGCGATTCATGGAAGTGAAATCTTTGCCATCGTAAATCACATGACCAGAATCCACTTCATGTAAACCAACCATACATTTAGCCAAGACAGACTTTCCTTGACCTGATTGACCAATGATTAGATTCACTTTACCCTTTTCAAAAACAGTTGTGATATCATGAAGAATCTGAATATCAGCAAAAGACTTATTGATGTTTTGAACCTCAATCATTAAAAGAGTAATAATTTGGTAAGTATGAAATTTGACATTAAAATGACCACACTACTCGTAACGATAGCCTGAGTAGATGCTTTTCCAACATCCAATGACCCCCCTTTAACATAATATCCATAGTAGGAAGAAACTGATACAATTAAAAAAGCAAAGCATACAGACTTAATGAGTGCATAAGTAATGTGGAATGGATCGAAAAAAGACCGGATACCCAT
>JABJEE010000106.1 GCA_018665005.1 Flavobacteriales bacterium | reverse complement strand
CCTGCGGGGATTATAAAAATGGCAAAGGTCTATGTAGCTAAAAAGAGAAAGCTTAAGGTTGGTGATAAGATGGCGGGGCGTCATGGTAACAAAGGAATTGTTGCCAATATTGTTCGTCAAGAAGATATGCCATTCTTAGAAGACGGTACGCCAGTTGATATTGTACTAAACCCACTTGGGGTGCCTTCTAGGATGAACCTTGGTCAGATTTATGAAACCGTTCTTGGTTGGGCAGGAGAAAAGTTGGGAATGAAGTTTTCTACCCCAATTTTTGACGGAGCAACTCCAGAGGAAATTAACGCTTGGACTGAAAAGGCGGGTGTTCCGACTTCAGGTAAAACGTATTTATTTGATGGTGGTACTGGAGAAAGGTTCCATCAGCCAGCAACAGTTGGAGTCATTTACATGCTTAAACTGTCACATATGGTTGATGATAAAATGCATGCTAGATCAATTGGGCCATACTCTCTTATTACTCAACAACCACTTGGAGGTAAAGCTCAGTTTGGTGGACAGAGATTTGGAGAGATGGAAGTTTGGGCTCTTGAGGCTTTTGGGGCTTCAAACATCTTACAAGAAATCTTGACTGTTAAATCAGATGATGTAATCGGACGAGCAAAGGCATATGAGGCAATTGTGAAGGGAGACAATATTGGAGAGCCGGGAATACCGGAATCATTCAATGTCTTGCTGCATGAATTAAGAGGATTGTGTCTGAATGTAACGATGGATTAGAAAACGATTAAAAACGAATTATTTATATAGAATGGCTTTCAAAAGAGAAACACCAAAAAAACAAAGTAGCTTTAATAAAATCACTATTTCATTGTCTTCGCCAGAGATTATTCTGGAGAATTCTAGTGGTGAGGTATTGAAGCCGGAGACCATTAATTACCGAACTTATAAGCCAGAAAGAGATGGCTTATTTTGTGAAAGAATTTTTGGCCCTGTTAAAGATTACGAATGTCACTGTGGGAAATACAAAAGAATCCGATATAAAGGAATCGTTTGTGACCGTTGTGGAGTTGAAGTAACAGAGAAAAAAGTACGACGTGAAAGAATGGGACATATCTCTTTGGTTGTTCCAGTTGCCCACATTTGGTACTTTAGATCTTTACCGAATAAAATTGGTTACCTATTAGGTTTGCCAACCAAAAAGCTTGATCAAATCATATATTATGAAAGATATGTGGTTATTCAAGTTGGTGCTTCGACGGAATTACCTGAAGTGGAATTGAACAAAATGGATTTCTTAACGGAAGAAGAATACTTAGATATTCTTGATGCACTTCCGAAAGAAAATCAATATCTGGAAGATTCAGACCCGAATAAGTTTATTGCGAAGATGGGTGCTGAAGCAATTTATGATCTTTTGGCGTCGTTAAAGCTTGAAGAGATGTCTTATTTTTTAAGGGATAAGGCTGAAAATGAAACATCAGTTCAACGAAAAAATGAAGCGTTAAAGAGATTACAAGTTGTTGAGGCTATGAAAGATTCTCAAACGAGAATAGATAATAGACCTGAATGGATGATTGTTAAGGTTGTTCCTGTAATTCCACCAGAGTTAAGACCATTGGTTCCTCTTGATGGAGGTCGTTTTGCTACATCGGATTTGAATGATCTTTACCGTAGGGTGATTATCAGAAATAACCGTTTGAAAAGACTTATTGAAATTAAAGCACCAGAAGTAATTTTAAGAAATGAGAAAAGGATGCTTCAAGAATCTGTTGATTCTCTGTTTGATAACTCACGTAAATCAAGTGCAGTCAAAACAGAATCAAATAGAGCTTTAAAATCCCTATCTGATTCATTAAAAGGAAAACAAGGACGATTCAGACAAAACCTTTTAGGTAAAAGGGTAGATTATTCTGCACGTTCTGTAATTGTTGTTGGACCGAACTTAAAATTGCATGAATGTGGTCTTCCAAAAGGAATGGCGGCAGAGCTTTACAAGCCTTTTATTATTCGTAAGATGATAGAAAGAGGTATCGTGAAAACGGTAAAGTCAGCGAAAAAAATAGTTGATAAAAAAGAACCAGTTGTATGGGATATATTAGAAAATATATTGAAAGGACATCCAGTTCTATTGAATAGAGCCCCAACGCTTCACAGATTGGGTATTCAAGCATTTCAGCCAAAACTTATCGAGGGTAAAGCAATTCGTTTACATCCATTAGTAACGACTGCATTTAATGCCGATTTTGATGGTGACCAAATGGCTGTTCACCTTCCGCTAGGAAACGCAGCAATTCTTGAGGCACAGATGCTTATGTTGGCCTCTCATAATATTTTGAATCCAGCGAATGGAGCTCCAATTGCAGTACCATCTCAAGATATGGTTCTTGGTCTTTATTACATTACTAAAGACAAAAAATCACTTAAAGATGACATCGTAAAAGGCGAGGGAGGGATCTTCTATTCTCCTGAAGAAGTAATTATTGCTTACAATGAGAACAAATTGGATCTTCATGCTCAAATAAAGGTGAAAACTTATGACTTAAATCATTTGGGTGAGCCAGAATTAAAGTTAATTGAGACATCTTGTGGAAAGGTTCTTTTCAACGAAAAAGTTCCTCAAGAAGTTGGATACATTAATGAAGTTCTAACCAAAAAAGCTTTAAGAGATATTATTGGTTTAGTTTTAAAGATTTGTGGTACATCGAGAACTGCACATTTCTTAGACGAAATCAAAGGGTTAGGTTATACAATGGCCTTTAAAGGTGGTTTATCCTTTAACTTGGATGATATTATTATCCCTAAGGAAAAGGTTGCTTTAGTTGACAAGGCAGAAGGAGAAGTGAGAGATGTTATGTCTAACTATAACATGGGACTTATCACGAATAATGAGAGATATAATCAGATTATCGATATTTGGACGCATACCAATTCTAGATTGACGCATACACTTATGGATCAATTGAAAACAGACAGACAAGGATTTAATTCGATCTATATGATGTTTGATTCAGGAGCGAGGGGTTCGAAAGAGCAAATTCGTCAGCTTTCAGGAATGAGGGGATTAATGGCGAAACCACAAAAATCTGGAGCTTCTGTTCAAGAGATTATTGAAAATCCAATTTTGTCAAACTTTAAGGAAGGTCTTTCTATCCTTGAGTACTTTATATCTACTCACGGTGCTCGTAAAGGACTTGCCGATACGGCCCTTAAAACAGCTGATGCGGGTTATTTGACAAGAAGATTGGTTGATGTAGCTCAAGATGTTGTTATCAATTCAGATGATTGTGGAACTTTACGAGGTATTGTTGCTACTGCCCTGAAGAAAAATGATGAGGTTGTTGAGCCACTATTCGATAGAATTTTAGGAAGAACTTCGGTTCATGATATATACATGCCTGAGTCAGACAATCTAATTGTTTCAGCCGGAGAAATTATCTCTGAAGATGTTGCAAAACAAATTGAAGAGGCTGATATCGATGAAGTTGAAATCAGATCTGTACTTACTTGTGAAATGAGAAGAGGAGTATGCTCGAAATGTTATGGTCGTAATTTATCCAATCACCGTCTCGCTCAAAGAGGAGATGCTGTTGGAGTTGTTGCTGCTCAATCCATTGGAGAACCTGGAACACAGCTTACACTTCGTACGTTCCACGTTGGGGGTACAGCATCTAACATTGCAGATGTTTCAGATATCAAAGCAAAAGGCAGTGGTTATTTAGAAATCGACGGGCTTCGAACGATTGAAAGAGTTGAAGGTGGAGATAAGAAAATCATTGTTGTAGGTCGTTCAGGAGAATTAAAAATAACAGATGAGAAGACAGGTATTTTAATTATGAATACCAATATTCCTTATGGTTCTGAGCTTTTGATTAAAAACGAATCAAAAATCAAAAAGGGTGACGTTGTTTGTAAATGGGATCCATATAACGCTCTAATCATTTCTGAGTTCAAAGGAGAAGTTGTTTTCGAAAATATTATCGAAGGAATGACTTATCGAGAAGAGGTTGATGAGCAAACTGGATTTACAGAAAAGGTTATTACGGAGTTGAAAGACCGAAAAAGACCTCCAGCAATTCATGTTGTTGATTCAAAAACAAAGGATATTTTATTTGAATACTCAATTCCGGTTAATTCACACATTAACGTGAGTGAAGGAGATAAGATAGATGAAGGTAAAGTTCTTGTTAAGATTCCTAGAACTGCAGGTAAAACTGGAGATATTACAGGTGGTTTACCACGTGTGACGGAGTTGTTCGAAGCAAGAAACCCATCAAATCCTGCTGTTGTTTCCGAGATTGAAGGTGTTGCAGCTTATGGAAACATTAAGAGAGGAAATAGAGAAGTTATCATAACTCCTAAAGTAGGTAATGATCACAAATATTTAGTTCCACTTTCTAAGCATATCCTGGTTCAGCAAAATGACTTTGTTCGTGCAGGGCAGCCATTATCAGATGGTGCAATAACGCCAAGAGACATATTGAATATCGAAGGACCAACGAAGGTTCAGGAATACATTGTAAATGAGATCCAAGAGGTATATCGCTTACAGGGCGTTAAAATTAACGATAAGCACTTTGAAGTTATCGTACGTCAAATGATGCTTAAAGCTGAGATTATTGATTCAGGTGATACGCGTTTCTTGGAAGGACAATCTATTCACAAAGCAGATATCATGGAAGAGAATGATGCTTTATTTGGGATGATGCTGGTTAAAGATGCAGGTGATTCTGAAGAATTACAGAAAGGACAACTTGTATCAGTACGTAAGCTTAGAGATGAAAACTCTAAAATGAAGAGAGAGGATAAAGTTCTTGTAGATGCACGTGAAGCACGAGCAGCTACATCGAAGCCGATGCTTCAAGGAATTACTAGAGCATCTCTACAGACGCAGTCATTTATTTCTGCAGCTTCGTTCCAAGAAACTACAAAAGTTCTTAATGAGGCAGCTATTTCCGGAAAAGAAGATCATCTTCTTGGATTGAAAGAGAATGTGATTGTCGGACATCTTATACCTGCAGGTACAGGAGTTCGTAAATTCCAAAAGATGATTGTTGGTTCGCAACAAGCTTTGGAATCGTTAGAAGCTGAAAAGAAATAATTCTTTTTTATTAGATATAAAAGGGCGCATTTGCGCCCTTTTTTTATGCGATTTTTCCCCAGTCCGGTTTGCTTAAAAGAATTTTCTCAATTGTCTTTTTGATACGATCGTTAGTACCTAGTTCGATTTTCGGGTCGGTTTGAATGAGTTTTCTTGCGGCTTCTCGGGCCAGTAAAACAATTTGACCATCTTTACGAAGGTCTGAAATTTTAAGATCTAAAATACCACTTTGTTGAGTTCCCATTAAATCACCAGGGCCTCGTAGTTTTAGATCGACTTCTGCAATTTCAAATCCGTCATTTGAATTCACCATCGTTTGCATTCTTTTTTTAGACTCTTTTGAAAGCTCAATAGCAGTCATTAGTATGCAAAAAGATTGGTCAGCACCTCGGCCAACTCGACCACGAAGTTGGTGTAATTGAGACAGGCCAAACCGTTCAGCACTTTCAATAACCATTACAGATGCATTCGGAACATTTACTCCTACTTCAATAACTGTCGTAGCAACCATGATTTGTGTTTCGCCTTTAATAAAGCGTTGCATTTCAAAATCTTTTTCTTCACTTTTCATCTGTCCATGAACAATACTAACCTTATATTCAGGTAGCGGAAAAGATCGAGACACGGCTTCAAAGCCATCCATTAAATTGTGAAAGTCTAGTTTTTCTGATTCTTTTATTAATGGATAAACCATATAGATTTGTCGACCTAACTTAATTTGAGCTTTTACAAATTCAAAAACTTTTAATCGGTGTTTTTCATATCGATGACTTGTTTTGATTTCCTTTCTACCCGGTGGTAACTCGTCAATGACTGATACTTCAAGGTCTCCGTAAAATGTCATGGCCAAGGTTCTCGGTATAGGAGTCGCGGTCATAATTAGTATATGAGGAGGACTTGTGTTTTTAGCCCACATTTTAGAACGCTGGGCAACACCAAACCGATGCTGTTCATCAATGACAACTAAACCAATGTTTTTGAATTTTACGGTGTCTTCAAGAAGAGCGTGGGTTCCAACCAAAATATGAATTTCCCCATTCTCCAATCCTTCATGCAGAATTTTTCGTTGAGATTTTTTAGTAGAACCCGTTAATAGAGAAACACGAATTGGCAAATCATTAAGAAATTCAGTTAAGCTTTCAAAATGCTGTGTTGCCAAAATTTCCGTAGGCGCCATTATAGCCGCTTGATAGCCATTGTCTGCTGCCAGCAGCATAGTCATTAATGCTACGAGTGTTTTTCCGCTTCCAACATCGCCTTGCAACAAGCGATTCATGTGTTCGCCACTAAGGAAATCTTTTCGAATTTCTTTAATTACTTTCTTCTGAGCATTGGTGAGCTGAAAAGGCAGTTTATCCTTATAAAAAGTATTAA
Source organism: Flavobacteriales bacterium (assembly GCA_018665005.1). Classification (GTDB taxonomy): domain Bacteria; phylum Bacteroidota; class Bacteroidia; order Flavobacteriales_D; family Crocinitomicaceae; genus UBA952. Next base: position 11,174 of record JABJEE010000106.1, on the reverse strand, counting down.
ATAGTGTTCCCACCTCTTTAAAAACGAAACCATGATGCTTTATAGCGGTCAATTTTTTCCTAATCAGTAATTCCAGTTGTAAATAAAACAACTCTTCAAATTTCAAACGAAAAACTGCTTGTTGAATATCTTGCTGGTTATTCGGTTGATGAATTTTTTTTATGGCATCTTTTTTCGAAATAAGACGATACTCATTAACAATTTCTTCGGAAAGCGATTCTGGAAATGATTGCCCAATTTGGGGAATTATGAATGAGATGAGTTTTTCAATACCCTTTGAATTTAAACCTTTCGAGTTTAATTTTTCGGTACTAGGATACAATGGAAAAAAACCTGTTCTAGGGGAATTATGAGAAATAACAGTCATTTCTGGGTGAGGAATAGACCATTTTTGCGAATAGATTTTTGGTTTTCCAAATATGATGTAAGTTTCATTGATGTTTAAACTTGATTTGATCCAAGAAACTCCTCGAAACCAAATGAGCTGAACAGACCCTGTGTCATCATAAAATCTCGCAGAGAGCTTTTTATAACGCCCTTTCCCTGTTTCTTTGATTTGATCGATTTTCCCTTTGAGTTGAACATGGCTGTCCTCATAATGCAGATCTTTTATTTTTGTAAAATAAGATCTATCAACATATCTATAAGGAAAATGGAAAAGCAAGTCTCCATAATTGTGAATCTCCATTTCTTTACTAAGTAAAGCTGCCTTTTGGGGCCCGACACCTTTCAGATATTCAATGGGTGTAGATGGGAGGTCATTCATTTTTGGATATTAAATCATTACTTCCAGACACCCATTTTATTGAACTTTTCAATTCTCTGTTCAATTCGTTCTTCCGAAGGTATTTTATCTAATTCCTGTAAATATTTTTTGATTTGTTTTTTTACCTTATCAAAAATAAGTTTTGGTGAGCGATGGGCACCGTCAATAGGTTCTTTAATTACATCATCTACAAGTTTGTTTGTTGACATGTCTTTAGAAGTGAGCTTTAAAGAGTCAGCAGCTTTTTCTTTAAACTCCCATGAACGCCACAAAATGGATGAGCATGATTCAGGAGAAATTACAGAGTACCATGTGTTTTCAAGCATAACGACTTTGTCGCCAACACCTATGCCTAATGCACCTCCAGAGGCTCCCTCTCCTATGATTATACAAATGACAGGAACTTTTAATCTCATCATTTCATAAATATTTCGAGCAATGGCTTCACCTTGTCCTCTTTCTTCTGCCTCTAATCCTGGAAAAGCACCTGGAGTGTCGATGAACGTGACAACAGGCTTATTGAATTTTTCTGCCAGTTTCATAAGTCTCAATGCTTTTCTATATCCTTCTGGGTTTGGCATACCAAAATTTCGATATTGTCTCATTTTTGTATTGACACCTTTTTGCTGACCAATAAACATCACTGACCTTCCATCAAGAAGGCCGAATCCTCCTACCATTGCTTTATCATCTTTTACATTTCGATCTCCATGTAATTCAATGAAATTACTTTCGGTGACGGCATTAATGTATGCCAAAGTATAAGGTCTTTCAGGGTGTCTAGAAAGTTGTACTCGTTGCCAAGGCGTTAGATTTGTAAAAATCTCTTTGGTCTTGTTTTTTAGTTTTAATTCGAGCTCCTGAATTTTATCGGACATGTCTACATCCGTTGATTCACCAATTTCTTTGGTTTTTTCAATCTGCTCTTCTATCGCCTGAATAGGTTCTTCAAAATCTAAGTATATACTCATAAGATGATTAAATTTTCTTAATACAAAACTATTAAAATCATTTGATTTACTGTCCTAATTTAACATTAGTTCATTTGATAATCCCATGCCTCAAAAGCAAATTTCCACCTATTATTTATTTGCTTTTTAATAATTGGATCTAGTGGCTTAAATGCGTTTTTCTTGTAGTTCTTTTGTTTGTTTAGGTAGCTTTCAAAGGTGTCATTTACGTCACTGAACGTTCCGATATCCAATTTTGTGTAAATCTCTTTCATGCATTCCATGGGGTTATTGCTTAATTCTTCAAAAGAAATTTCAATTAAGTGCTTTTCATCAATTCCCTGTTTCTGTTCTAGATAAGCAAGCATTGTTTTTTCATAGCAATGCATTACACGTTCGTTTACTTCTTCTTCACTAAAGTCCTGCAAAAACTGAGATTTGATTGTTGTGTTATAGAGATGTTTGGTTGAATTAAATACATCATAAGGATTCCGATGGATAAAAATAAATTTAGCTTCAGGATACATTTCTTTAAGCACTTTAATTCTACCTGTGTTGTGAGGATTTTTTAAGAGTAATCGCTTTTCGTTCCCATTATAATATGTTATGCTTTTAAGCATATTATCATAGATAAGCTTCCATTTATTGATGTTTTCTTTTGTGGTTTCAAACACATTGTACTCATTGAAGTAGCTGATGTTTTTTGGAAAAAAAAAACGACTGCATTCCGCTTCTGTGTGTGAGATTGGTCAGCGAGTGCTCCTCTTCTGTTGGAGCACTTGCATTTATTTTGACATTGTCTTGTGGCCTAGTTTTAGGCATTAACTTGTTAAGCAGGGGCTTCATAAACCTTCTAGAAACAAAAGCCGTCCTAAAAAAGAATGCCTGAAAAGCCTCTAGAAACGAAAACCTTTTGTCTTGGGCCAAAATGTAATGCAAATGAGTAGTCCCACTTCTCCAATGCCCTATTACAAAAACAGGAGCTTTTTCATTCAGATTTATAGCATTTATTTTACCTTGAAATAGTATTTTTTGAAGCCATCTAAAAGGAGCACTAATTGCCGTGAAAAAAAGTATTTTAAAAAGCATCTTTTTTTTCGAGATGGTCTTTTTATTGTCTTTCCATAACTTGAATAGGACAGGCAAGCTGGAAATAAATAATTGATGTTCCTTTATTTCTTTTTCAGGCATATTATAAAGTTGTAAAAAATATAATAAAGAAACGTAGCACAATCTTTTATATTTGTATTCATGATCAAATTTGCTCCTGCAAAAATTAATTTGGGACTTCATGTCTTGGGAAAAAGGTCCGATGGTTTCCATCGAATTGAAACCTGTATGATGGAAATACCATTTTATGATATCATTGAAATCACCAAATCATTCGAATATGAATTCATTCAATCAGGTATAGATGTTGGCGGGAAGTCAAGTGATAATTTATGTACTAAAGCATTTTTGCTTTTGAAGCATCACCATGAAATCTCCAATGTGCGAATTCATTTGAGGAAACAAGTCCCTATTGGTGCTGGATTGGGTGGAGGTTCCTCGGATGCAGTGACCGTTATAAAAATGCTTGTAGAGTTATTTCAATTACAAGTTTCTGAAAAAGAATTGGAGGAAATGTCAAGTAGCCTTGGAAGTGACTGCCCCTTTTTTATAAAAGGAGGGATTCAGTTGGCTGAGGGTAGAGGAGAGGTTTTGTCTAGTATAACGGTGAAATCAATTCCCAGGTATTTGGTTTTGTTAAATCCGGGGATTCATATCTCGACAAAAGAGGCTTATTCGAATGTTTCATCTTCCCAAGACAAATCATCACTTGAGGAAGTATTTTCTTCTCCCAGTCGGCAATGGAAAAAGCATCTGAAGAATGATTTTGAAGAAAGTGTTTTTAAGAACCATCCAAAAATAAAAGAGTTGAAGACTAAGCTTTATGAAGCTGGGGCATATTATGCTTCCATGTCTGGAAGTGGGTCAAGTGTTTTTGGATTATTTAATGAGCCCGTGACTTTATCAGAAGAATTGAAAAAAGACCTCGTTTATTCTGGGAATTTGTAGCTCACCTTCGACTTGGAAGAATCTTCTTTGAAATAGAATACACGAAAATTAACATCCAAACAAAAGCCGCGCTCCTACCCAGAAAATCTCCGTAAGTAGAAAATATGGTTTTTTCACTCAGTAATTGTGTATTTGCGAGTAACACATCTTCTTCCCACCATTTGGATTCTGAAATAACTTCCCCGGTGGGTGATATCACACCACTTTTCCCTGTATTGGCGGAGCGAATGAGCCATCTTCTGTTTTCGAGGGCACGCAGACGTGCGAAGCTGAAATGTTGTTTGTAACCGGGAGTGTCGCCCCACCAACCATCATTGGTAATCACGCAAAGTAATTCTGCCCCTTTCCGACATTGTTCGGCAACAAATTCTGGGTAAATTGATTCATAGCAAACGATTGGCGCTATAGTTCCATTTGAAGTTTTAAATATTTTAACGGTATCTTCTTCTCCTAGTGAACCCACGGCTCCTCCATTGTCTATTGCAATATCTTCAAGAAAAGGAAAGTAGTCGGAATATGGGATTTTTTCGACTCCTACGACCAGTTTAGATTTGTGGATGTATTTGTTTTCTAAGTTTTTTTCAATGAGCAATGATGAGTTGTAATACTCGATGAAGGATCCGTCAGGATTTTTTCGAGAAGCCTTTGACCTTTTACTGTTAAAGCGTTTCATCGTTGAGGCACCGATTAAAATGTCTGAATTCCATCTTTTTACAGCGTTAATGTATTTTGGGTATACCGAAAGGCGCCGAAACTCGTTTTCAAAAAAACTGAAACTTAGGGCGGTTTCAGGAAAGATCACCAATTTGGTGTTTGGTGTAATTTTCGAATCAGCAAGAAGCAAAAACTTTTCGGTCTGAGCATGAGGGCCTCCAGTAAACTTTTCATTGTATGGATCTATATTGGGTTGAACCAGAACCACTTCAAAATTCCTTTTATTCTGTTCGATGGAATGTTCAAAAGACCATTTTACCAATATGGAAACGATTATGGGTAGAGCAATAGCCGTACCTGAAAGAATTCTGATCTTTTTCGTTTCTTCATTACTCATCCATCGTTTAAGCAGAAGAAATAGAAGTAAATTCACAACGATGATCCAAAGCGTACCACCACTAACCCCGGTGTATTCATACCATTGAATCCAGTTTGTTCGCACCGAAAAAACATTGCCTAAAGAAAGCCAAGGGTGAGAGAATTCCCAATTGCTATGCACATGTTCAAATCCAAGCCAAACAAAAGGAAGGGATAGATACCCTTTTCGATTTCCGAGGTGCTTTTTTATAAAATGAAATGATTGAAACGCCAAACACATTATCGTTGTGTTAAATATAAAAGCAAATATTCCACCGGATGCACTGGAGTTGTATATCCAATATGATGTTCCTATGTTGAAAATTAAAAAGCAAATAAATGCATGTAAAAATACATTTTTAGAGGAAAGACTTGATTTATTTATGCAGTATTCAATCGACAGCAGTGGGAGGAGTGAAATAAAGACAAGAGGAGTGATGCTTCCTGAGTAAGGAAAGCAGAGCATCAAAAACAATCCTCCTGCTAGGGAAGATATGAAACGCTGTTTTCTGTTAAGGTTCATCTCTACAAAGATATTATAAAACAAAAAAGGCCGACATGAGTCGACCTTTAAAATTTATTCAGTAGGGTGTTAAGCCTCTGTCGCAGCTTCAAAAGGAACAACCGACACAAAAGATCTGTTATTCTTTTTCTTTTTGAATTCTACCAAGCCATCTTCCAATGCAAATAATGTGTGGTCTTTACCAATGCCTACATTGTCTCCTGGGTGGTGCTGAGTTCCTCTTTGGCGAACAATAATATTACCTGCAATTGCAGCTTGTCCTCCAAATATTTTAACACCTAATCTTTTACTTTGAGATTCACGACCGTTCTTCGAACTACCAACTCCTTTCTTATGTGCCATTTTAGTTTATTTTTCTGCTGCTTCTTTCTTAGCTGCTTGTTTTTTAACTTTAATTCCTTTTATCGCTATTTCAGTGAATGATTGGCGATGTCCATTCTTTTTCCTGTATCCTTTTCTTCGCTTCTTTTTGAAAACGATTACTTTATCACCTTTCACGTGATTTAATACTTCTGCGGTTACTTTTGCACCGTCTACAGCTGGGGCGCCAACATCTACTTTTCCTTTATCATCTATCAACAAAACTTGATCAAATTCTACTTTTGAACCAGCTTCAGCGTCTAAACGATGAACGAAAACTTTTTGGTCTTTTTGCACTTTAAATTGCTGCCCTGCTATCTCTACTATTGCGTACATAACAATATTTACTTTAAAATTACTTCCAAAATTGGTTTGCAAAGATAATGTTTTATTCTAATGAGTCAAAATATTTGTCAATTTAATGACGGCTATTTTTAATTCCTAAAAAATTTGCGATAAATACTCCCAGAAGCACTATAAACATTGATAATATTTGATACGCAGATAACTGTTCTCCAAAGAAGAAGCCAATAATAACTGCCACAATAGGTATGAAGTAGGTCACAGAGCTGGCGAAAAGTGCTGATGTGTTTTTTATTATGTTGTTAAAAAGGAATAGGGCAAAAGCCGTTCCGATTAAACCCAAAATGCTGATGGCCATAAAATTATTCCATGCAAGTTGGTTTGTCTCAAATACAATCCATGTGCGCTCTGAGAGGAAAATGATGATGGATGGAATAAGTAGTATGATGAATGCGATAGCGGCAATGTCGATAGACTTATAATGAGATAACTTATACCTTATGATGCTCAAACTTGTGGCATAGCAAAGAGTGGCTAGAACAACGGCAATTATATGCTTCCAGTCCCCTTGTAGCGATACGGCTTTGCCAAAATAAAGCAAGAAGACAACTCCGATACTGCCAATAACAGATCCGATGATTTGGGTCCATGTCATTTTTATTTTAAAAAAGCCAAAACCGATAAATATGGTAAAAATGGGTGTCGTGCTATTTAGCATGCCGGCAAAACCAGATGAAATACCAGTCTCTGCGAAAGTGAATAAAAATGCGGGAAGCATGTTTCCACAAATTGACACTATTAGAAAATAGAAGATATCTTTTTTGATTCTTATTCGTTTTACGGCCGTGTATCCAAATGGAAGTAAGGCAAGGCTAGCAAGTAATATCCTAAGAGTTGCTACTTGATTTGAGTTAAAAACCATTTCGCCTGTAGGGCTGTACATTCCCTTTTTCATGAGGATGAATGAACTTCCCCAAATTAAAGATAGAAACAGTAATAACAACCAATACTTCCCTGCAATTTTCACATCACAAAAGTATGGAATTAATAGAATTCTCAATTGTTAATAAAAAAATAGTTTTCCACTTTTTACCACTTTTTCTTAAATCACATAAAGCCTGTATTTATAGTATTTGTATTGGGTGAGTGAAACAAAATGATGTAATTTGCGTTATAAGTTTTCAACAATTTGATTTTTGGTGGTAAAAAGTGGTAAATATCCATTATTTTTAACCATAATTTCGTTATGTCAGGATTAGTAGGAGAGTTTGAGGTTAAGTTAGATAGCAAGGGCAGGTTTCTGTTCCCTTCGGGTCTGCGCAAACAACTTCCTGCAAATGCCCAGCGCGATTTCATGTTAAATAAGGGGTTTGAAGACTGCTTAACACTTTATCCAATCTCAGAATGGGAGCGGGTGAGTAAAAGGCTATCCAAAATGAATTTGTTTAAACCAGAAAATCGAATGTTTTATCGATTGTTTCATCAGGGCGCAAAACATGTGTCGCTTGATAATGCTGGGAGGGCTTTGGTTCCTTCTGGGCATTCTGAGCGGATTGGTTTGGGTCAAGAGGTTATGCTTATAGCCTACAATGATCGAATAGAAATTTGGGATAAATCCAAGTACTTCAATATGATTGAAGACAACATGACGGACTTTGCAGATTTGGCAAATAAAGTAATGGGAGACTTGGATGGAGCAAACGAATAATACATATCACATACCAGTTTTAAAAGACGAGTGCCTTGTGGGTTTAGATATAAATCCAGATGGGGTATACGTTGATGTTACTTTTGGTGGTGGTGGACATTCTAAAGCCATATTCGAGAAACTAAGCGATAAGGGAGTTCTTTATGCATTAGATCAGGATGAGGATGCAAAGGCAAACGTTTGGAATGCGCCTAACTTCAATTTCATTCAATCCAATTTTAAATTCCTGTCAAATCAGTTGAAAGCGAGAGGCGTCAATTCTGTAGATGGGATTTTGGCTGACCTAGGTGTTTCATCACATCAATTTGATGTTGAGGAAAGGGGTTTTTCGACAAGGGGCGATGCCACTCTTGATATGAGGATGAATAAAGTGGGGTCAATAACTGCCGCGGAGATTATTAATAATTATGATGAGGAGGAATTGGTTGGAATATTCAGGAAATATGGGGAGATCAAAAATGCCAGAAAACTTGCTTCTGAAATCATTCAAAAAAGAGTTGGTAGCCAAATAACTACAACTCATGAGTTTGTAGAGCTTTTGTCTAAAATGGCGCCAAAGTTCAAAGAGCATCGGTATTACGCTCAGGTTTTTCAGGCTTTAAGAATTGAGGTTAATAAGGAGTTGGAGGTGTTAGAGTATTTTCTTCTTCAGGCATCTGAACTATTAAATCCAGGAGGACGCTTGGTTGTGCTATCGTATCATTCATTGGAAGACCGGATTGTTAAAAATTTCATGAAGAAGGGGAATTTTGAAGGTGTTATGGAAAAAGATTTTTATGGAAACCCTATAAAGCCATTAACAGAAATAAACAGAAAACCGATTACCCCAGAAGAGGATGAAATGTTACAAAATTCTCGTTCTCGTAGTGCCAAATTAAGAATAGCGGAAAAGAATGGGTAGAGGCGAAAAGAATACAGTTGGGGCGGATAAGCCTGTAGGTCAAGGCAAAAAAGCAAGTGCCTTAACACAGATTCTTAATGGGGAATTTTTGACCAAGTCATTTGTGCTAAATAATCTGCCTTATATCTTTTTTATTCTATTCCTATTAATGGTTTTTGTCGCTAAAGGCTACTACGTAAAACAGCTCAATGATGACATTAAAATGAATCAAACCGAATTGAATCAGAATGCAGCTGATTTTATAGATCAAAAAACAAAGCTAGAGGATGAAACAAAAAGGTATAAACTTTTAGAAAAATTAAAGGAAAGAGAGCTAAAAGAATCATTGAATGCAACCAAGGTGATTCGTGTTAAAAAATAATTAGATGAGTAAGAATAAAGATTTTCTTTTTTACCGGGCATATATTATCTATTTCAGCTTTGTCTTGCTTATGATTTTGGTTTTGTGGATGACTCTTTCTATTCAGTTGTCAGATCGAAATAGTCTTTTTGGTGCTGGAGATGATCGGATTCCGAAAAAAACAATAAATGAGGAGGCGGAATATGGCGATATTCTTGATAAGGATTTAAATCCTTTGGTAACCACCATATCCTATTATGATATTGCAATGGATCCTTCTGTTGTTGATCAAAAGGTATTTGACACTGAAATATCGAAACTTTCGGAAGGGTTAAGTGAAATATTTAAGGATAGAACTCCTCGAGAATATGAAAACCTGATTAGATCTAAAAGAGCTAACAGTAAAGAGTATGTTTTGCTTCAGAAGCAAGTGACGAACGATCAGCGTAAACAGCTGCGGAAGCTTCCTATTTTTGAGCTAGGACAGATGAAGGGGGGCCTGATTGACAATCAGGAAACTTCCATACGTAAAAAACTGAGGGGTTTTGCGGGGCGTACTATGGGGCGTTACACGAACAAGGATGGGAAAGTGACAGCAATTGGTATAGAAGGCGCATTTCATGATGTCTTGGCCGGTGAATCAGGAAAGCGGGTTGTGCAAAAATTGGCAACAGGTTGGAAGAAAACGGATAAATATGAAAAAGAGGCGGTTTCTGGTTCTGATTTGGTGCTGACAATTGATTCAGATATTCAGGAAGTTGTTCATTCCGAGCTTGAGAAACAGCTTATAGAAATGGATGCATCACATGGCTGTGTTATTGTAATGGAGGTTAAAACCGGTTATGTACGCGCCATTTCTAATTTGAAAAGACATCCTGACAATACATTTACCCAGCCCTATAATTATGCTATTGGAACCCGAACTGCTCCAGGGTCTACATTTAAATTGGCATCACTTATGGCAGCATTGGAAGATGGAAAACTACATTTAGATGACATCGTAAACGCATCAGGAAAATATGTCTTTAAAGGGTCGTCAAAGCCCCTATACGACTCAAATTGGGGGAATGGATATGGAGAGATAACCGTACAAGAGGCTTTTGAAAAATCCTCAAATGTTATTGCTCCTACAATCAACGATAAATATAAAAATGAACCTCATAAGTTTATTGATCGATTGAAACAATTTGGCATAACCGATCCTTTGGGAATCAAATTAATGGGCGAAAAAACTCCATTGGTTTCGAGGCCAGGAACTCAAGTTTGGTCTGGTTTATCTATACCCTATATGGCTATCGGTTACGAAGTAGAACAGGTTCCTTTACAAACATTAAGCTTATACAACACTGTTGCCAATAATGGAAAGATGATGAAACCATTATTTGTTCAAGAAATAAGGAGGTCAGGTAAAGTCGTTGAAAGTTTTAGCCCTGTGGTTTTAAAAGAGAGAATTTGTTCACAATCAACGATTGATAAAGTTAAAAAATGTTTGGAAGGGGTGATGAAGACTGGAACGGGTTCTGACCTCGCGAGCGTTAATTTTGATATTGCAGGAAAAACGGGGACTGCCAAGATTATGGATGAGTCTGGACAGTTTTTAGATAGAGGTCAATCAGATTATCAAGCTTCTTTTTGTGGGTATTTCCCAGCGGAAAACCCCTTGTATTCTTGTATTGTGGTGATTTATAAGCCTAAAGTCAACATATACGGTGCTAAGGTTTCGGGAACCGTTTTTGCTGCTGTTGCCAATAAGGTGTTCGCTTCTAATTTGCAATTTCATGACGCCATTAATGAGGTGGGTGAGCGTTCTAAGAAGTCACCTCAAATAAAGTCCGGTTATAAATCAAATGTTTCGAGTGCTCTTTCAGAATTGGGTTATGAACACGAACATCATAAATCCGGAAACTGGATTAATTCATCAAAGTCCTCATCAGAAATCAAATTATCCAATAGAAAGATTGATAAGAAATTGATGCCAAATGTTAAGGGTATGACTGCTAAGGATGCGGTATTTCTTCTTGAGTCTTTGGGGTATGTAGTGAAAATAAAAGGGTTTGGGCAGGTCGTTTATCAGTCTGTAAAGGAGGGTGAAGATGTCGAAAAGGGACGCTTGGTTCAACTCACATTAAAAGAATAATGAAAAAATTAAAAGACATATTAGTTGGCTTTGACTTTGAGGTAACTCATGGGGATT
>JABJEE010000105.1 GCA_018665005.1 Flavobacteriales bacterium | reverse complement strand
TCACCAGATAGCAACAATAATGATTGGATTGAATTATGGGAAATGAATATCAATTGGAGTAATAATTCCGCAGGTATTTCCAAAATTCAAGATGTCCCAATTGAGGAAATCGATTCTGATCTTTGTGGCCTATCCAGTTTCAGTTGTTTTGGCCAGCCCAATACAGACGTCAAATTAGATCCTCTAAGAGAAACAGTAATGTATAAGGCACCAATGCGTGTTTTTGAGGATCATCAATCTATGGTCTTGTGCCTAACGACAGATGTAAATGGTGCAAATAGAGGCGGTGTCAGATGGATTGAGCTACGTCGACCAAAAGAAAGCTTACAGGATTGGAATGTTTATCAAGAAGGTACATACGCTCCAGGAACAACTTTAAACAGGTGGATGCCAGCCATTAACATTGATAAACATGGGAATATTATGATGGCATACTCTACTTCAAGTACACAAAGTGGAAATTATCCTTCATTGAAAATGACAGGAAGAAGGGCATGCGATCCTTTAGGAATCATGACTTCTCCAGAAATCACTATAAAATCAGGCCAATCTTCAAGAACTTCGAACACAAGGTGGGGAGATTATCATCATATGTCTATTGATGAGTTTGACGGTGAGACTTTTTATTATACAGGAGTTTACATGGAAGCCAACAACGCTATTAGAACAAATGTCAGTGCACTGAAATTTGACCCTTTAAACCTTGACCTGTCAATACTCGATGTTTTTCAAACAACTGAAGGAACACTTTGTGGCTCCTCGGCTCAATTTGGTATTGTATTAGAAAATAGAGGTTTAACTGAAGTCACTGAAGGTGAAATCTCATGGTCAATAGACAACGGAATTTCATCATCATCATCCTTTAATTCAGGAACTTTGGCTGATTTTCAAGAAATTGATACGATTTATATTGTTGTGAATGCTCTGTCAAATGGAATCAATAATATTGAGTTTACACTTGTTGATGTCAATTCAAATGGGCAGGATGAAAATATTTGTAATGATAACAAAGGAATATCTTCAGAAAGTATTGGAACAAGTGATATCATTACATCTTCTAACATAGATGTAAGTCCGACCTGCCAACCAAATTCTGCTACAATCAGCTTAAATGCGAGTAATGGAGTTATTCCATATACATATATTCTCAATAACAATTCCCAATCTTCACCCGTTTTTGACAACCTTAGCGCGGGAACATACAACTATACCATTATGGACTCACTTGGATGTGCCGGATTTGGTAGCTTTAATTTAAATCCTCCTTATGAAATCACATTACAAACCAATTTGGACTCTGTTATTTCATGCTATGGACAAACCACATCTTTTGAAATAATTAGTTCTGGAGGACAAGGGATTTTAACCTATAGTTCCAATGGGCTTAATAATCAGAATGCACCTAGTTATGACGATGTTTACGCAGGGGATTATACGATTATGGTTACTGATCAAAATGGCTGCAACAATGAAATAGAAGTACTCATTAGTCAACCGGAAGGAATAGCCATTAACGCCATACCATCTATGATATCCTGCTTTGGTAACACAGACGGTTCTATTGAGATAATTGCCTCAGGGGGAAATGAACCTTTAACCTATAGTATAGATGCAACGAATTTTCAAAGCAACAATGTTTTCTCAAATCTACCTGAAGGAACATATACAGCAATTGTTCAAGATCTTGAAGGCTGTGAAAGTTTATTTGAAACTACCATTATTGAACCAAGCGAATTAAATGGTACTGCTAGTGCCTCTCCTTCAACATCAAATAATGGAAGTATAACTGTTTCTGCAAATGGCGGCACGTCCCCATACTCCTATAGTATAGATGGAGAAAACTATTATTCAGGCAGTCTATTTACAGGTCTCAACGGAGGTTTATACTCAATATATATTCAAGACAATAATGGTTGTATTCAAGAAATATCTGTCGAAGTTGAAGATTTTTCAGGTGTCATGGAAAATGACTTGAATCAGATGACCTTTAATCTTTTTCCCAATCCGTCCAATGGAGTTTTTAAACTAAGTATTGATGGGTGTTCAGAAAGTAAATTAAATGCGAAAATATTCAATGAGTTTGGTCAGTTCATCTCAGAATTTGATGTGATTTGTAATGGAGGTAAATTCGAGAAGGAGTACTTCATGAGTACAAGATTCGCAAATGGAAATTATTTTATTGGAATTTATAACTCAAGCTCCCACTACCTTATTCCTTTTGTAAAGCTATAACTAAAGACTCATAAGTTTTATTCCTCCGAAAACTGTTCTGGGTTGTGCAGGACCGTAGATAAAATTACTGTCTCTATTTTTACCGATATCAAACTGCTCCTGGTAGGCATTAAATATGTTTTTCATTCCAATATATATTTCAATACCTAAACCTGGTTTTTTTATATTCAGTGTATAGGAAAACTTAAAATTTAGCTCAGAAAACTGATCTGTAGTTGTCATTTCATCAACCAATTGATTTGGTGCCCCAGCAAAATGGGGTAAAATCATCTTACCTGTATATACGTAATTAATACTCCCACTAATTTTCTTATTCGGGGTAAATGAAAGCATGGCAAAGCCATAGTCATTTGGGGTACGAATGAATTTCCGCAATTCAGGCAAACCCTCAATATATTCTATTGCCTCATCAAAAGTGTTACTCTGAATCGTAAACCCACCTTCAAATTGAATTTTTCGGTCATAATTAAATCTAAACTCTAAAGTTGCACCTTGTATATTTGCCCCTTTTCCATTCTGTTTTTCAAATAAATAACCAAATTCATCCTCTCCAACGGGCTCAAGGTAAAAAGCATGATTCAGTCTTGTATAGAAACCTTCTAAAGTAAATCCCGCAATGAAATGCTCATATGGCTTATCGTAATTAATTGAGGCACTGTAGGATTTAGAACGCTCTGGAATCAATGAAGGGGAAAGCGTAACTCTTGATACACCACCGCCTGCAAAAGCGATGTGAAGATCCGTATCAAAGGCCTGTGGAGCTCTGAATCCTGAGCCGTAGCTCAACCTCAGTTGAGTGTTCTTTTTCCACTTGTATAACAAGGATGCCCTTGGACTGAACACCAACCTTTCTACAAAATTATGTTTATCCATCCTAACTCCTGACAGTAGAGACAAGTTTGGTAATATTGACCAATCACTTTGAATAAATGCACCTGTATTTAATGTCTTTTGATCTATGATATAATCATAGCTTGGAATCACATCGTAAACTTCATCCAATAATATTTCTGAACCAAATGTTAACACATTACTCCCTGTTGAAATAAAATGTAATAACTCGTGATTGAGTTGTAATCCCATATTCGCCGTTGAAACATTCGACACTCCATTGGGAGGGTTTTCAATATGTAAAACAATCTCTAAAGAATCATCCGGAAAAATACCCGTGTAATGATCACGATCCGTTTTTTGAAAGGCAAAGTATGATATGAGTGACGTTTGCTCATTCTTGAAGTCAATCTGATAATCCAATCCTCCCATCCAAACATGGTGCTGCCGCTCCTCTGCTTGAGCAGTCAAATAAACTGGTTCATCCCTATTCATTTCGCCACCAAATCTAAACTCGTTGATATTACTCAAACTAATTTCGATTTTATGATTGTATTTAGGTAAAAAGAACGATTTTACTCCAAAGGAAGTATTCTGCAGCATGGGCAATTCGGAAAAATTATCTCCATTATGATCATAAAATCCTCTCGATCTATTGTTGACAAAAAGAGCTGCTCCTAATTTTCTGTTCTTTGACAAGAAAGTACCATTTCCACTTATTACCTGATCGTTTGTCTGAAAATTAATATTTTGGTAGGTATAACTTAATTCAAAGTTATTTTTCTTTGGTATTTTGGTAATTACGTTTACCGTTCCACCGATTGCACTAGAACCATACAAAGACGAGCCCCCTCCCCTTACGACTTCAATACGGTCTATCATATTCACTGGAAGTTGCTCCATGCCATATAATCCGGTTAATGGACTAAATACTGGTCTTCCATTTATTAAAATTTGAGAATATCCTCCTGCCAACCCGTTCATACGTAACTGCGTATAATTACAAGTTTGACAATCTGTTTCAACACGCAAACCTGGCTGAAATTTTAAACCTTCAGAAAGACTACACGCCTGAACCATATCTAAACTTTCACTATTCATCACATTTACTATGACATTTGAATTGGTTTGTCTCTTATATGTTTTTGTACCTGTGACAACAACTGCGTCGAGTTCCATTATTTTTTCAGAAAAAGATAAATCCAATTGAATCGTATCATTCATCTTGGTTATACTTACGGTATCCGAAAGTGACTTATAACCGATAATAGAGGCCTTTAACACATATGTATTAAAAGGAAGATTGTTAAACTGAAATTCTCCATTAGAGTTGGTTAATACATGCTTAGAAAGAGGATACAAGGATACCCTCACAAACTCAGAAGGCAAACCTTCGCTCGTCGCAGAGCCCTTAATTACTCCTGACTGTGCAAAAATATAATTTCGATCAAAGGAACCTAACACAACAAAAAAAATGAGTGCGGTAAACTTATAGGAAGGTCGGGCTTGTGAAAATAAATCTAAAATAAACTTCAAATAAATAAGCTTAATTAAGATTTACCCAGCTTTATTTTTTTCGTTAAATCAACAAGAAGCGGAGTTGCTACAAACATTGATGAGTAAGTACCCACCAATATCCCAATAATCAATGCAAAGATAAATCCTTTAATCGCTGCTCCACCAAAAACAAAGATGATAAGAAGTACAACAAAAGTTGTCATCGAGGTATTGATCGTTCTAGATAATGTTGAATTTAATGCTCCGTTTATCTCAGATTTGAAGTCAGACTCTTTCTTCCATGAAAGATCTTCACGTATACGGTCAAAGACGACCACAGTATCGTTTATAGAATATCCAATTACCGTCAGAATCGCAGCTACAAATGCTTGATCGATGTCCATGTTAAAAGGTAGTATGCCTCCAAGTAAAGAAAACAATCCTAGAACGATAATCACGTCATGGAATAAGGCAACGATTGCACTTATAGAGAATTGCCATTTACCAAAACGTATGAATATATATGCGAATATGATTAATAGACTTAATGCAATCGAAATCTTAGATGAGGTCTCTAGTTCTTCTGAAACTTTAGATGAAACAAACCTAGAATCTGGCTGAATCACCCCTTTACCAAGTTTGGACTCACAATTTTTTAACGCCTCATCCAATTTTGCTTTTACTTCAGGCTCTGCGTTTTGCTTATTCAAAAGGTAGTTTGTGGTGATTTCAACGTTGTAAGAGCTTGACTTTGTTTTCACGTCAACTGAAGCT
>JABJEE010000104.1 GCA_018665005.1 Flavobacteriales bacterium | reverse complement strand
TTCTTATCAAATTAATCCATTTTTAGTGATATTCTCTTTATAAAGCAAACATATAAGAGTTATTCACTTACTATTATGTGTCGTGCAAATTATATCGCTAGATTAATGTAATATTGGCGTAAGTTTATCTAAAAAATAATATGCAGTAAAGCTTCTGGAACCAAACCGGGTAAAACAAGCTAGAAAATCAATTGAAGAGCATTACAGCTGGCAGCGAGAACGATATGGAAAGGCCTTTAAGGAAATGGGGCTTGGAATCTATACTGGTAAAGGCGGTTTCTATCATTGGTTGGAGCTCCCAGAAGGCATGACCAACACTGAGCTTAACAATCGACTCTTTAAAAGAGGAGCAGCAATTCTGTGCGCTTCAGATTGCGATATGGGAAGACCACACTCCAAGGATCCTGATTATTTGTCTCCTTATAGTAGGTTCTTTCGATTTTCATTCGGTCCATTACTTCCGGAAACTTTTGAAAGCGACATACAGCTTTTCCGTGAAGTTTACGAGGAGTACAAGCGGGATCTGGCTGTCTGTTAGGCAAAAGAAAACTATACGTCTAAAATATAAAGTCACGATTTACCAACAAAACCTAAACTGCATTGAAACGCAGTTTAGCTAAAATGTTATGCACAATAAAAGGTTTGGGTAAACCATGCTCGAGAGATGCCCCGAATAGGCAACGACAAAACGAGGCAAACAGCATTTACAAATTCGCTCCTTTGTTTATAGTGTCATTGCCTTTCCGAAGCAAACTTTTTATTTCTGTAGCTAATCCAATGGAAGGCTTTACTTCAACACCAATTTTGAGGTCAGTTTATTTTCCTTAATTGGAATCTTTTGTTGAACAGTTTTATTCATCTAGTAGAAATGACAATCAAAATCGATGACTAGATATTCAGTAATCTTCCAATTAATCTAAAATTGAGAGAAGATTTTTAAGATTCTAGAACATGCTATTTCAAAGAAATTTTATGGTTTATATATTATTTCAATCTCGAAAAAGCGAAAATAACTTAACAATTTACATTAAGCAGTAATTTTTACTTATTTATACCTAACTAGCAGCAGTAATGGCTTTATTTTTGAACTTTACACTAAAAAGCACTGAATATGAATCGAGTTATTATGAGCTACTCCAAATTGAAGTCCTCTATCCAAGATGAAGTCTATATGGGATATTCGGAAGGCGAACTTGAGCGGACTACTTTCCCCTATAAAGGAAAAATTACGGTTGGTGTGATTTGTCAATATGAAGACATTATTTATTTGATTCCAATCTCAACTATTGTTGCTGGGCGATCAGGTTCTTCAGATGATTTGGATGATGATGAATCGTCACCAATAGATGTTGAAGACGAGGAAGAGGAAGATCTAAGCGACGATGATTCATTTGAATAAGTTTTAAATGTCATAAGTAAAAATGAAAAACAAATACATTGATTTCATTGAGCAATCGTTTGATTTTCCTCAAGAGGAGTTCCATCTTACAGAAAATAATTCACTGATTTGGCATGGTGTCAATATAGAAGATGTAATCGCTGAGCATGGCACTCCTCTTAAATTGAGGTATCTGCCAAAAATATCAGAGAATATTCAACTAGCAAAAAAGTGGTTTAATCAAGCCCTTGAAGATCATAGTTACGCAGGAGAATACCATTACAGCTATTGCACAAAAAGCTCACATTTCAGTCATGTCCTCGATGAAGCATTGAAAAATGATATTCATATCGAAACTTCATCCGCATTTGATATTGAAATCGTTAAAAAACTAAAAAGTGAAGGGAAGATCAATGACAAAACATTTGTCTTGTGCAATGGCTTTAAACGCGATAAATACATAGACAATATTGCGGAACTCATCAATTCGGGTAAGTACAATTGTATTCCAATCATTGATAATTACGAAGAGATTCATCTCCTCCATCAAAAAACGAATCGAAAGTTTGACATAGGAATTCGCATTGCATCCGAGGAAGAACCGAAATTCGAATTCTATACAAGTCGATTAGGGATAGGCTACAAAAACATTGTTCCATTCTACAAACGTGAAATTGAAATCATTCCGAGTATCAATCTACGAATGTTGCATTTCTTCATTAATACAGGCATTAAAGACAATGCCTACTATTGGAATGAACTCCAAAAATGTTTGAATGTCTATGTTGAGTTAAAAAAGATTTGTCCAACCCTTGACAGCTTAAACATTGGGGGCGGATTCCCAACCAAAGATTCTCTTGGCTTTGAGTATGATTACCAATACATGGTTTCTGAAATCATCTTGTTAATTAAGACGGTATGTGATGAAGGGAAGGTTCCTGCTCCAAATATTTTTACAGAATTTGGATCGTTTACTGTTGGTGAATCAGGGGCGATACTCTATGAGATTCTGTATCAAAAACAACAAAACGACCGAGAAAAATGGAACATGATCAATTCATCTTTCATAACAACACTTCCTGATTCATGGGCAATCAGCAAGCGATTCATGATGCTACCAATTAATTATTGGGACAAGCCTTATGAAAGAGTTTTACTTGGTGGATTAACATGTGATAGCGATGACTACTACAACAATGATCAACACGTAAATGCTATTTATTTGCCCCTATTTCCAAGGAACAAACCTTTGTACATTGGCTTTTTCAACACAGGAGCTTATCAAGATACCCTAGGTGGATTTGGAGGTCTTCAACATTGTTTAATACCACAACCGAAGTATGTTTTGATCAATAAGACTGAATCAGGAGAAATAAAGACAGAAGTGTTCGCGGAACAACAAAGTTCAGAAAACTTCATGCAATTATTGGGCTATGAATAAAGAAAGAACATTCGCAGGAATTCCAGTTGAGAACGCAAAATACGAAAGCAGTGAAGTCGTTCTAATTCCCGTTCCGTATGATGAAACAAGTACCTATGGAAAAGGTGCAGACAAAGGCCCTGATGCCATTTTGGATGCCGCTGAAAACATGGAGCTTTATGATATAGAAACGAATTCCGAGGTCTATTTGCAAGGGGTATATTTAGCACCATCCATTACAATAGATTCAAGTCCTGATGCAATGGTTAAAGCTGTTGAATCAGCGGTTGATCAACATTTGGATGCAGAAAAATTCGTAACAATTCTTGGTGGCGAACACTCTGTTAGTATTGGTTCAATTCGCTCATTCAATAAGAAGTTTGAAGATTTGACCGTTCTCCAATTGGATGCGCATTCAGATTTACGTCCATCATACGAAGGTTCAAAATACAATCACGCCTGTGCATTGCATGAAGCATCCTACACAACGAATTTGGTGCAAGTTGGCATTCGAAGTATGGATACTGTAGAGCTAGCATACTTACGCGAAGAAAATCTATTCACATCCTACGATATTCATTCCAACGAATACTGGCAAGAAGATGTAATCAACTGTTTGGGTCAAAACGTATACATAACAATTGATTTAGATGCTTTCGACCCATCAATTATGCCATCAACAGGAACACCAGAACCAGGCGGATTGTTGTGGAATGAAACCCTGAATCTACTGAAGAAGGTCTTTTTGAATTCTAACGTCGTTGGTTTCGATATTGTTGAATTAGCGCCCAAAAAAGATTTCACCGCCCCAGATTTCATGGCGGCCAAATTGTACTATAAATTATTGTCCTATAAATTTCATTTAGAATGGCTCAAGAAATAAAAAAATTCATTGAAAAGAACTTTTTACACTTTAATGCTGCTTCTTTAGTTGATGCTGCCAAAGGGTACGAAGACCACTTAGCATCTAAAAAAAAAATGCTTATCTCCCTTGCAGGTGCAATGAGTACAGCAGAACTAGGGATTTCATTGGCAGAAATGATCCGTCAAGACAAAGTGCACATCATTTCTTGCACAGGAGCAAATCTTGAAGAAGACATCATGAACCTAGTGGCGCATGACAGCTATGAACGCGTACCGAATTACCGCGACTTAACCCCTAACGAAGAGTGGGCGCTTCTCGAACGGGGGTTAAATCGTGTTACAGACACATGCATACCAGAAGAAGAGGCATTTCGTAGACTTCAAAAACATGTATTTACTATCTGGAAAGAAGCC
Organism: Flavobacteriales bacterium; assembly: GCA_018665005.1. Taxonomy (GTDB): domain Bacteria; phylum Bacteroidota; class Bacteroidia; order Flavobacteriales_D; family Crocinitomicaceae; genus UBA952. The sequence continues at coordinate 1,335 of JABJEE010000104.1, read as the reverse complement.
GAACGAGATGGGAAACGCTACTTTCCTCATGAGTTTATGTATCAACTTCTGCTCTCTGGAGTTTTGGAACAATATTACGAAATGGACCCTAAAGATTCTTGGATGATAGCAGCGGCAGAAAAGAATCTGCCAATCATTGTTCCTGGTTGGGAAGACTCAACTATGGGGAATATATTTGCTTCTTATTGTTTGAAAGGAGAATTGAATCCTTCAACGATGAAGTCAGGAATTGAATACATGATGTGGTTAGCAGATTATTACACAGAAAACGCAGGTGAAGATGGCATCGGGTTCTTTCAAATTGGTGGGGGCATTGCAGGTGATTTTCCAATTTGTGTTGTACCAATGCTCTATCAGGATATGGAACGTACTGATACACCTTTTTGGAGTTATTTCTGCCAGATTTCAGATTCAACGACAAGTTATGGTTCATATTCGGGAGCTGTACCAAACGAAAAAATAACATGGGGTAAACTAGATATTGATACTCCCAAATTTATAATTGAATCCGACGCTACAATCGTTGCACCATTGATTTTTGCCTACATACTTAATCAATAATAATTACTAAAAACCATCACTATGAAAAGCTCATTTCATTTAGCCTTCCCAATTAAAAACCTACAAAACACAAAGGAATTCTATGTTGATTTATTAGGATGCTCAATTGGTCGAGAATCATCAAACTGGATGGATTTTAATTTTTTCGGTCATCAACTGACAGCACAAGTAAATCCAGATGCCGTATGTTCATTTCCTTTTTACAGAAGCGAAAAAAACGCCTTTCCGTTTTATCATTTTGGTGCAGTACTAACATGGAAGGATTGGCATGAAATGGAAGCCAAGCTCAGTGAAAGTAAAATAAGATTTCTCATTGAGCCCAAAATAGTTTTTAGCGGAGAAGTGGGAGAGCAAAAAACAATGTTCATTGAAGACCCTAATGGATATGCCATCGAGTTCAAAGCGTTTGAGCAAGACGATCAGTTATTTAAATCCACCTAATATTTATGGTGAAACGGAAAAAGAGAAAACCATTAACAGAGTGGCTCGGAGTTACAATTCTATTATTCATTTTGATGTTACTCCTTGTAGCCCTAAGTCAATTAGATAATTAACATGAAGAATGTTGAACTAAAATACACAGGGTTTCAGAACAAGCATTATTGTTTTAAAGATGTGCTGGACAATAATGTACAGTTTTCTGGAGCTAGAGCAGACTTAATTTATGACTTTGATCTGAGAGAAGAGACGAATATCAATGTATGGTTTCAAGTATTCTATTTCTCAACATATGATGGGGATAATGAATCAAAAATAATTTCTGATTTATTATTT
>JABJEE010000103.1 GCA_018665005.1 Flavobacteriales bacterium | reverse complement strand
CGTTATGCCTGTTGCTTCAACAGGATCTTATGACTTTTGGGTTACACAAATAAATAACGGATGTGAAAGTAACGCATTTCCAATCACTGTAAACGTGACCGATGTTAATGTATCTTTACTTGCACAAGACGAAACATGTACAGATTATGGTAATGGTACGTTTTCCATTGAAACTGTAGACTGTGGAACCGCACCGTTTACTTTTTCTGTGGATGGTGGAGCCTTTGGTCCTGCACCACAGCTTACAGCAGGAACATATAGTGTTGTAGTTATGGATGATGCTTCTTTAGAGAGTACTCCTATTACATTAACAATTAACACTACTGAATCTTTAATTCCTTTCTCCGCGATGGTTGAAACACCAGACTTGTACGCCTGTTTAGGAGAAACCAGTGTTTCACTTGAAGCTATCGGCCAAGTACTTGGTTTAGATTCGCTTTTAACAACAATGGCGCAGGGTAATGGTGCTAGTGCAAACATGTTTGCAGTCACAGCACTTCAGGAAACAACCATTTCAAACTTCGCAATGAATCTTGATTTTGGAACAGCATCAAACATTGATGTTTATTATCGTATTGATAACTACTTAGATGTCCCTGGATCAAATATCGATCCGACTGGAGCAGGATGGTTGCTTGTAGGAAATGCAACGAATGTAGGAACGTCAGCGACAACATACTCTAATATACCGGTCCCTGTTGATATTACTATTCCTCAAGGTGAAACGTATTCATTTCATATCGCTGTGCAAGGTGTGGGTGTGAATTATACTACGGGTACTGCAGGACTTGGAGCTGTCGTTGCTGCTGATGCTAACTTGGAAGTATTAGAAGGACATGGTGGTACAGGATTATTCAATTGTGGGTTCGGAACTGCGACAGGTGGTAGAATATGGAACGGATTAATTCGTTACGAAGCTGTTCAAAGTTGTGATGTTACTTGGTTTGATGCTCCTACTGGCGGTGCTGTTGTAGCAAATGGATCTCCAGCTGAAGCAATTGGCACAAGTGTGTTGCCAGATGCAAATACCGCTGGTGATTATTCTTTTTATGCGGCAAGTGACAATAATGGTTGTTACAGCGCTGATGCTGAAGAGGTGGTTGTTCACTTATCGAGTGTAAATGTATACTTGTCTTCAGTTGATGCAACTTGTAATACAGGATCGGATGGTTCATTTGCAATTGACTCTGTTGATTGTGGAGCGGTACCTTATACATTTATCGTTGATGGCGGTGCTGCTGGACCTGCTCCAACAGATTTATCACCGGGCACATATGAAATCATCGTTATTGATGGAAATAACGATTCGTCAAACGTCTATTATTTGACTATAGGAAGTGCTGCTGGCCCAAGTGATTTGGTCATCAACGACCTTACTGACAATAGTGTTGAAGTATCATGGAATGCCAACGGATCTGAAACGGCTTGGATTATAGAGTATGGTGCGCCAGGATTTACACCAGGAACAGGTACAGAAATAGGAACATTAAATGTTTCTGATACTGTTGGCTTGGTTACTGGATTAGACGGTAATACAAGTTATGACTTCTATGTTGCGGCTGATTGCGGAACATCTCCAGGAGATTGGGGTACGATTTCATTCACTACAGATTGTGGTGCATACGGTTTACCATTTAACGAAACTTTCGAAGATGATTCTGAAACCAGAGTTTGTTGGTATAACATCAATGAAGTAGGTACGGATAACTGGACTTACCAAACAGGTTCAAGTGGCGGCTTAGTAAACACGGCGTTTGAAGGAAGTCTTAATGCTAGATACGTGAGTGCAAATGGTACGTCAACAGCAAAATTGGCCTCTCCAAGAATTGATATATCTTCCCAAGATAGTGTAGCAATTATCTTCGCTTACGCTCAAGAGTCGTGGTTCGGAGATCAGAACATTACCAAGGTGTATAAAAGAGGTTCTGATACATTGCCATGGATTGAAATAGCATCTTACAATGTTAATACGCCTGAGTGGACTTTAGACACGTTGTACGTAGCTGATTCATCTGATCAATTGGAAATTGCTTTCGAAGGAACAAACAATTGGGGCCGCGCTAATGTCGTTGATGCTGTCGAAGTTTTACCATGTTCTTTGGAGCCAGGTATTGACGGATCTGACAATGTATGTAGAGCGGTCGAAACGGTTGATTTAAATTCATTCATTACTGCTGGAGAAAGCTTCGGAACTTGGAGTTTCCCTGCAAATGAGTCTTTTGTTACTGGTTCTATTGCATCTGTTCAATTCTTGCCAGAAGGAACACATGATTTTTACTATGTAGTAAATACACCATGTGCTTCAGATACAACGATCGCAACATTGATTATCTACGGTCCTTCTTCTGCAGGTAATGATGGAGCAGATACTGTATGTATGAATGAGCCTTACAATTTACTGTCGTCACTTTCAGGGTCTATAGACCTTGGTGGAGACTGGATTGACCCAACAGGAGCTTCTCTTGCAAGTCCTTCAATCACAGGAAGCTCTATCCCTGGTAGTTACAATTATCAATATGTAACTTCAAATGGAGTATGTGATGCAGATACATCTACAGTATTACTCTTTGTAAATCCAGATTGTGATTACTTAGGCTTAATGGAAGCAGACTTAGGATTCTTTGAGTTGTATCCAAACCCAACAAATGGAGCGTTCTCTATTCAGGCTAATGATGCCGATGGATTCTTCAGTGTTGAAATCACAGACCTAAACGGTAGAATAGTGAGTACATTGAAAAACTTCATCACAGCTAATGAAATCAAATCAGTTGATTTAAGTTTATCTGAAAATGGAGTATACTTTGTTAAAATTTACAACAACAACGTCTTTAAAACCTATAGGGTAGTTAAAAACTAAGTTGTTGCATCTATAATTGAAAAGGGAGGTTTTACCTCCCTTTTTTTATTTTTATATGTTATGTCTAAACTTCCTCAAGTAACTACAAGCATTTTTAGTAAAATGTCTTTAATGGCGAAAGAACATGATGCCATAAATCTTTCGCAAGGATTTCCTGATTTCCCCATTGACAAAAAACTCTCCTTACTTGTCGAGAAAACCGTTAAAAACAATGTCCATCAATACTGTCCATCCAATGGACACCCTGGTTTGCTCGATCAAATAGCAGATTTAATTCATAAATCATATCATCGAGAGTTAAATACCTCAGAAGAATTGCTCGTTACTGCTGGTGCAACACAGGCCATTTTTACGTCAATTCAAGCGCTTGTTCATCCTGGGGATGAAGTTATTATTCTAGACCCCAGTTACGATTGTTATATCGCTCCAATACAACTATGCAAAGGTGTACCAATCAGAATCCCCCTTGGACCTGATTTTTTACCAGATTGGGCTCTAATAAACAAACATGTTTCTTCTAAAACAAAGATGATTATCACCAACAATCCACACAATCCATCAGGTCGAACTTGGGCAGCGTCTGACATGAATGAATTGGTTAGGCTTATCAATAATAATTCGAATCTGTATCTATTATCCGATGAAGTATATGAGTATATTACTTTTGAAAACAAACACCTATCTGCTCATTCCTATGAGTCATTAAGAGCGAAATCGATTGTTGTTTCTTCTTTTGGAAAAACGCTTCATATTACGGGGTGGAAAATGGGATACCTTGTTGCCGAAAAGAAAATTATGGATGAGATAAAAAAAATACATCAATACATGGTTTTTTCTGTAAATAGTCTATGTCAGCATGTGATTTTCGAGTATCTACAATCAAGTTCATTACAAGATATTGGCTCTATGTACCAAGCCAAACGAGATCTATTTAGAAAAGGTATTGAACACAGCCGTTTTAAAATTCTTCCATGCGATGGTACGTATTTCCAAACATTAGATTATTCAAAAATTTCAAATAAAAACGATGTCGAATTTGCAGAAGAGCTCACCAAAGACTTTGGTATTGCATCAATTCCTATATCGGTTTTTAGTGAAAACAATAAGCATAAAAACATCCTTCGTTTTTGTTTTGCAAAACAGAATGAAACCATTGAAAAAGCAACAAGCCTATTATGCAAAATTTAACCATTGGTCTTTTACAGTTTGATCAAGTTTGGGAAAACAAATCTCAAAACTACAAGAAGATACATCAGTTCATGGATAGCAAAATAGAGCTCGACCTGCTCCTGCTCCCTGAGATGTTTCATACCGGTTTTACAATGAACACAGGCTTATCAGAATCGATGGAGCAATCTAGTGGGGTGGATTTTTTAAAAAATATTTCAGCTACATTTGACTGTGCGATATATACTTCGCTGATCTTCTCAGAAAAGGGAAAGAGCTACAATCGAGGAGTGTTTATCGAGCCTTGTGGGAAAACAACCATTTATAACAAAAGAAAAACCTTTGGATTAGCGGGTGAAGACAAAGTCTATACCTCCGGCGAAAGCCAGGTTATAGTTGAATACAAAAACTGGAAGATTAATCTTCAAATTTGTTATGATTTAAGGTTTCCCGAACTCTCTTCAAATAAAATTGACATCGAAGGAAACCCTTTGTTCGATATCATTTTATATGTAGCCAATTGGCCTGAAAAAAGAGCGAATCATTGGAATGCGCTGCTAAAAGCCAGAGCAATTGAAAATCAAGCCTTTGTTCTGTCATGTAATCGTGTAGGAATTGATTTTAATAAACACTCCTACATTGGTGATTCTTGTGGTATAGGTCCTTTGGGTGAGCTACTTTCTAAAACCTCGAAAGATGAGGAGCTTATTTTATTTCAAATCGAAAAGTCAAAGCTTAATGAGGTTCGAAACCAATTGCCGTTTCTTAAAGATAGATGATTTTACTAAGAGTTTTGTATATTTACACACCTATAAATTAACAAAATGAAAAAACACTTACTACTATTATGCTTGTCATTAACGGCTGGCTCTTTATGGTCTCAAAAAAATGAAACCAACAACACGAATGTCATATTTGAAATGGCTCCTTTTAATGAGTCATCGACAAATCTCAAACCGAATTTATCCAATCAAAAATCTACCCCTATATGGTCTGATGATTTTTCTGATCCATCAACTTGGGAAATTGGATCGAATGGTCAGGGGACTTTTGTGATCGGAACCAATACAGACCCCGGAATAAGTTCAGCAATTGATTATATGGGAGGGATGGAAACGGCTGGCACATCGGCATCTAACGGCTTTGCGTTTTTCAATGGTGTTCAACATCTTCTTAATGCCGACATTGATCCACAAGACACGTGGGTGACTTCAGATACTATCGATTTATCTGGAACAAGCTCTGCGTTCCTTTCTTTAACATTTAATCAGCGATACCGAGCCTTCAACTATGATCAAACATTTGTGGAATTCTCAGAAGATGGTGGAGCCTCTTGGACTGCTTTTTCAGCAGATGTGAATATCGACGCGGCCACAAATGGAGACCCAATTCAAAACAATTTGGCTATATTATTACCCGTAACAAATTCTGCCCTTTCTATGATTCGTTTCAGATGGATCAACGATTCGGACAATGACCAATATGGAAGTGGATATGGGTGGATGGTTGACGACGTTGAATTATATGAGCCTTATGACAATGAATTGAGTATCGAAAAACTCTATACTCATGACATATATAATGCTTGGGATTTCTATGAAACTCCTTTATCTCAAGTTCAATCAACAACAATATTCGCGATTATTAAAAATAATGGATCTGTGAGTCAAACCCAAGATCTCGCCGTTGACATTTCTGGTGCAGGTACGTCAAGTACTAGTGTGTCTTTTACTGTTGAACCAGGAACAACTGATACTGTGATTTATGATACCGGATTTGTTCCTTCAGATATAGGGGTCTACACGATAACAGCTACGCTCCCTGAAGACTCCTTAGCCTCAAACAACTCCTTGTCTGAAGACTTTGAAATTACACAACACCTATATGGGCACAACCATCCTTTAGGATCGAGTGTTATTGACTTTACACAAGAAGGTTTAATCGGTGTTGGAAATCAATTCGTTTTAGAAGCCAATGAGCTTGTTAAGGGCTTAGATGTATATTTTGCTGGAGGAACCACTTCGGGTCTTGAGGTTGAAGTTCTTGTTTATGAAGTAATGACAAGTATTCAAGATCAAGCAAATTTATTTATTGGAGGTGCAATTGATGGACTTTATGTTCTTCCTTCACCTGCCCCAACAAACAGCCCTGTAACTATTCCTTTAGAGGACATTAATGGTGAAATAGGTATTAATCTTGAGGCAGGAAAGGTTTATATGGCATTAGTAAGCACCTACCAAAGTGCGGATGAAAACATGGCTATTAAACGCTCATCAAAAGGTGATGATGATTTCTCTACTGTTTGCTTTGGTCCCTTTGGACAGGACGGTGCTGAAAATTATTTCAACGGATGGGGATGGTCTCCTGCTGTAAAGTTGAACTTTGAACCCACTATTGGAATAGCGGAAAATGATAGCGAAGTTCACGTTGGAACCATCTTTCCAAATCCTGTAACATCAGAGTCTGTAATCAATGTGAATGCTGATAATGCTCTAAACGTTGAAATTTGTGTATTTGATCTTTCAGGAAAAAAATTGAACACGAATTCCTTTTATTTAAATGAGGGGTCCAACGAAGTTTCTATTGATTCTTCTAATTTATCCTCAGGAGTCTATAAAGTGGTTATTTCAAATGAAGAAACTACAGTGACCCGTATGTTCGTTAAAAAATAAATGAAAATCCATTAAAATTTAAGCCGGCTATGCCGGCTTTTTTTATGCTTGAATTTGAGATTGGTTTCTGGGGGCTGTTCGTTACTAGCTTTTTGGCTGCAACAATTATTCCTATTACATCAGAAGCTCTTTTAATTGCCATGTTGTATATGGGATATGATCCTTTTATTTCTTTGGCTTGTGCTACAACCGGGAATACTTTTGGAGGATGGCTAAATTACATTATTGGTAGAATAGGAAATCCTTATTGGCTAAAAGTCTTCGGAGCTACTTTAGAAAAAATAGAAAAGTGGAAAACACGAGTCAATAGATTTGGGTCTTGGATGGCTTTGTTGAGCTGGCTACCTTTTATTGGCGACTTATTGGGTATTGCATTAGGATTTTTTAGAGCTAGAATATTACCCACCTTTTTATTTATATTTCTAGGAAAGTTTTTAAGGTATCTCATTGTCGTTTTGCTATACAAATACATATAAATTATCGTTTCACGATACCATTTTAAAATATAAATTATAATTTTAGTCTAATGGAAAGACTTTTTGATCAGATTCGGAAAATAATAGACAGCTTTCGTCTTAAAAATGAGCAGGAAGATTTTGAAGTAATTGCTTCAAACATTGATAGTGGCGTAGTTTTTAAGGGTACCAATTTATGGATTTTGGTATTTGCTGTTTTTATTTGTTCTCTCGGACTAAACGTCAATTCCGCCGCTGTTGTTATTGGTGCGATGCTTGTATCACCGATTATGGGACCAATCATTGGGATGGGGTTTGGAATTGCAACTACAGACCTCGGCCTTTTAAAGAAGGCGTTATCGAATTATCTATTCGCTGGACTCGTTGGGATCATTGCCTCTACCTTGTATTTTTCACTTACACCGATAAATGTTGCTCAAACAGAAATGTTAGCCAGGACTTCACCAAACGTCTATGATGTATTAATTGCATTTTTTGGAGGCCTAGCTGGGATTATTGCAATTGCGAGTAAAATGAAGGGTAATGTTATTCCTGGTGTTGCTATTGCAACGGCATTAATGCCCCCATTATGCACCGCTGGTTATGGATTAGCGACATTTCAAATTGAATATTTCTTAGGTGCTTTTTATTTGTTTTTCATTAATACAGTGTTCATTTCCTTGGCTACTTTGGTGACCGCTCGGATTTTAAAATTCCCTCAAAAAGCCAATTTGGATACTAAAATTGCAAAACGCACCAATAGAATTATTTTTGTCATTACAATTCTTACCATAATTCCAAGTATTTACTTTGGGTATACCATGGTTCAACAAGATAGATACAATCAAAAAGCAGAAGAATTTCTTAAAAGTGAAATAGCAACACATCCAATACCTAATGTTTATTTACTAGACCAAGAGGTTGATGCTGCCAATCAGAAAATCACATTGACCTACGGGGGAGAACTTATCCCTAAAGAAGATCAAGAAGGGATAAAACGAAAGCTGCCGATATTTCATTTAGAAAACACAACTCTTGAGATTAGGCAAGGCTTTGCCAACTTAAAAGACAAGGAAGACGTTAACCCATTAGCTGCTGAATTAATGGCCCAAAAGCAACAAATTTCTTCAATAAAAGAGGAATTAAACGTGAAAAACTCAAACCTTGATAGTATCCAGATGATAAGAGAAATTGGAGGACAGGTGTATAAAGAATTAAAAGCACAATACCCGAAAGTTTCTTCTCTTACCATGCAACCGGGAGTTAAACATACCGACTCCATTGGAACAAATGCTTGGCTAGTTCAAATCTGTCATGATAGTTTGCTCGTAAAGGAAGATAGAAATAGGATACAATCCTGGTTAAAAGCACGGGTAAATGGGGAGGAAGTATTTGTAAACTTCAATTCAACTGACACAACGGTTTACAAAAAAATTAAAATGTCTCGTTTTGAATCCTTATTTGATCGTTTTAAAAACTTTAATCCCTAGATCAGTTTAACTTAAAGGGGTCTATTCCAGATTGAATATCTCGTAATGTAATTGTTACTGTTTTATCGACATCAATATCACCGTATTTATTTTTCATATCGTTATTTGGCGTTAACTTTAGTGTTGAAATAGATACAGGAAGTCCCGAGTTTTTTAAAACTATCGTTGCTGGGTTCCCATGGGTAGCTTGTAAAGACCCAAAACAAGGAGTTCCAACGGTTTCCCCCCTATTGGTCTCTTTAAACCAAGAAGCCAGTAAAACCGAAGCAGACATAGATAAACCATTCATATACAACTTGCAATTCCCTCGATAATGATTATTGCTGGAGTTGACGAGATTTTTTTCATAGAGTATTGTCCTTAACGTTCCTTTAGGACTTAAAAAAAAATCGTATTCTCTACTGATCATCCCCCGCGGATAAACCCGCTTAGCCTTTTTAACAAAATCTATTTTTTTTAATCTGGACAAAGACTCAAATCTATCCAAATCACTTCTTTTATATGAATAATTAAGATCATATGTTTCATCGTTAATATTAATATAACTCAATAGATGCTCTAATAACAAAATGAATCCTCCACGGTTTTCACGAACATCAATGATCACCGAGTTAATCCCCTTTGAAGCAACAAGACTAAAAAACTGATCAATTGTTTTCTTAAATTTCTTTTCATTCCTTGATTCAAAAGAATACACCCTCAAATATGCTTGATCTTTTAAAAAATGATATTCTAACTCTTTAGATGGGTACCATTCTTCATTCTTAAATAATTTTTTTGATTTAATACGTCTGATTTTTTTTAGCAATGTGTCCCCTAATGTATTCACATATTTAAATTGAACTTCATTTTCAAGACTTTCATTTTGCACGTTAAATACTAGCCCCATCATTTTTATCGTGATCTCTGTTCTTGCCGATTCTGTATAAGCCTCATCAGGACTAAATAATCGAGTTAGTTGATATAAACTATCGACCGTCATTGAACCTACTTTCAACACTTCTACTCCAACAGGAATGGTATTATCATATGCTTTGACCAAGTAAAATTTCGAATCAATTTTATTCAAATAAAAAGGAACCGATTTTGATTTGTTTCCGGACAACACGAGAAGATCTCTTGGATTAAAATAGGTGTGTGAATCTCTTATGTTTTTTATAAAACCAGTCAACACCAATGAAAAATCCAATATATTCTGAGCCGATAATACAGCGTTCTGAGCTTCTGTGTATGCGGAATCCAATTTTTCTTTCGAACAGTAGATGTACGGGTTGGGATGTGTGTTAATTATGCTCTTGTATAGTTCCTTAAGGTCTTCTGCCATTGCATTAGGACAAATTAAAACGTTCCCCCGAACATTCTTCTTGTGCTGAATGTATTCACTGCAAGGTTGTGAATTCACCTGTATCACGCCAAGCATAAAGTAAAAAAGGACTATACTTCTACCCAAAATATAAATTTGATTCGAAAATACGTGTAAACTTCAACACTCAATAATATATGAGGAAAAAAGTCAATTAATTATATTAAATTTAGCGTAACAATTTTTGGTTTTAAACTCTTTATAAAACCACATGTTAATTATACAATGAGAACAGTTCTTATTTCAGGAGGGAGAGGTTTAGTAGGTCGATCATTATCAAAGCTACTCAAACAAAAAGGGTATATCGTTTACAAACTTACGCGTAGACCCAAAAAAAGCAGCCATATTTATTGGAATCCTGAAAAACAGACCATTGAAAGTAAGCATTTGTCTGAGGTTGATGTCATTATAAATTTAGCAGGTTCAGGAATTGCGGATAAAAAATGGAGCTCTGATCGCAAAACGGATTTAATTAATTCCAGAATTAATTCAATTCAATTTTTAAAATCCGTATCAGAAAAAATGCCGAAACTAAAATATTTCATTAGTGCTTCTGGCATAAACTGCTACGGATATAATGGCCCACATGAAAAAACAGAAAATGACCCTTATGGAGATGATTTCTTGTCTGTTTTGGTCAAAGATTGGGAATTGGCTAGCTCCTCTTTTGAGGATGTTTGTCCAGTTGCGAAATTACGAATTGCCATGGTTATTGATCATAAAGGCGGGGCCTTGAAAAAACTGCTTCGTCCTGTAAAGTTAGGTGTGGGGAGTCCTCTGGCTTCGGGAAAACAATACGTTCCTTGGATTCATATTGATGACCTCTGTAGGATGTTTTTATATTGCATTGAAAATGATATTTCAGGAACATATAATGCTGCAAATGGATATATTACAAATCGAGAACTCATGAAAACCATAACGAAAAAAATGAGAAAACCTTTTTTCTTTCCGGCAGTTCCCAAAAGTATATTAAACCTGCTTCTCGGCGAAATGGCTACAATGCTAACAGAAAGCCTAAAGGTTTCAAATGAGAAAATCAGGAAAATTGGTTTTCAATTTAAGTATGCCAACTTCGATTCTGCAATCACTGAAATCGTTAAAAAATAATCAAAGTTGATGCTAACAATAATTTGTATAAAAATAGCTTGCTGTTTTTAGCTGCAATTCTTTATTAAAAGCTAACTTTCATAAAAAGACTTTAATGGCCAAAAAAGAAAAAATTTACGTTCTTGATACTTCTGTTTTACTTCATGATCATCAATCCATATCCACATTCGAAGATAATAATGTCGCAATTCCTATTACAGTTCTAGAAGAACTAGATAAATTCAAGGTGGGTAACGATACCAAAAACTTCTGTGCAAGGGAAGTCATTCGATTTATTGATCGACTTTCTGGAAATGGAGGCTTACAAGAATGGATTTCATTAGGTGATGACAAAGGTGAATTTCGTGTAATTATGGAATACAAGCCCAAAAAGGTAGACGCTGAAAGCATATATGCAGAGGGTAAAAATGACCATAAAATCATTAATGCCGCCTTGTATCTTAAAGAAAAAGAACCAAAAAAAGCCGTAATCCTAGTAACAAAGGATATTAACCTTCGAATTAAAGCAAAAGCTCTAGGAGTAATTGCTGAAGATTATGAGACAGGAAAGGTCACTATTCAACATGAGGAAAAGTCAAATACTATTGAAGGCGTAGATTCAGAAAAAATTAGAGAGATTTTTACCAAAGGAAGAATTGACGCAGACAATGTTTTGGGGGAAAACAAATTGGTAAATGGTTATTATATATTAAAAAATGGCAAGTCCTCTTCCTTGGCTTTTTACAATCACACCGTTGAACAAATTGAACGAATTGAAAAAGAATTCGTTTACGGGATCAAACCTAAAAATGCGGAACAAGCATTTGCCTTTCACGCCTTAATGAATTCAAACATTAAGCTTGTGGCCATCCAAGGAGTTGCAGGAACGGGGAAAACTCTTTTGGCTCTCGCTTCAGCTTTAGAGCAAGCCAAACAATTTAATCAAATCATTTTAGCAAGGCCTATAGTGCCTTTATCAAATAAAGAAATTGGCTTTTTACCCGGCGATGCTAACGATAAAATAGGTCCATATATGGAACCACTTTTTGATAATTTAAAATTTATAAAATCTCAATTTGGAACCAACGAAAAGAAACACAAAGCCATTCTTGAAATGCAAGAGTCTGGAAAGATCTTGATTACTCCTTTGGCATTTATTCGTGGACGAAGCTTATCCAACATCATGTTTATTATTGATGAGGCCCAGAATTTAACTCCTCACGAAGTAAAAACGATTATAACAAGAGCTGGAGAAAACACAAAAATTATATTTACAGGAGATGTCCATCAAATTGACACCCCTTATCTTGATGAGAACAGTAATGGTCTTG
>JABJEE010000102.1 GCA_018665005.1 Flavobacteriales bacterium | reverse complement strand
GTTTTAGCGCAAATGCTGGAGAAACCATTGCACTTGTCGGTACTTCAGGATCTGGAAAATCCACCATTGCTGGCTTAGTTGCCACCTTTATCAATCCAGATCAAGGACTAATTACCATAGATGGTCACCCACTTAGGGAAGTAACCTTAGAAAGTTATAGAAGACAATTGGGCGTAGTTTTACAAGACGAGTTTCTATTCGAGGGTACAATTAAGGAGAACATTATGTACGCCAGGCCTAATGCCTCAGATGAAAATCTTACAGAAGCCGTTAAGGCGGCTTATGTAGATGAATTTACCGATCGTTTTGACGATGGATTAGATACCCTAATTGGAGAGCGAGGCGTTAAATTATCTGGAGGACAAAGGCAAAGAATTGCCATAGCCAGAGCTATTTTGGCCAATCCTTCAATCCTAATCCTCGACGAGGCTACTTCAAATTTAGATACAGAAAGTGAGGCATTGATTCAAAAAAGTTTAGCTACCCTTACTGAAGGGAGAACGACCTTTGTAATAGCGCATAGGTTGAGTACGATTAGAAAAGCCCATAAAATACTTGTAATAGAAGGGGGTGAAATTGCCGAACAAGGGACCCACGACCAGCTCATTGAAGCAAAGGGAAGGTATTTTGATTTATTTACGTACCAAGCTAAAATTTAGAAGGTCTGTGGTTATTTTTTGTTGGTAAAACCATTTCATTTAAACCATAGGTCGGTCATAAGTGTCACTCTTTTGTAAGCGTATATTGTCCTATATTTGTTGCGCTAAATTATTTTATTCCATACTCAATTATGAAAAAAAATCAACTCTTTTTACTCACTTTACTATTTCTATTTGCTCGAAATACAGAGGCTCAAACCCCTCAGGAGTTACTCACCAAATTTTACTTTGAAAGTGATTTGCCCATTGTGGATTCCTCTGGATTTGATTATTCAGATGTTTATTCTCAATCCAGTTCTTCTTGGGCTATAGATAGTTTTCCGGAAAGTGTAGTCTTTCACAATCAGATGAGCTATCAAAATAGTATAAACCCGAACACCTCATACGACATACGAATTGGTAAAGGAGGACAATTGTATTCTTTTAGAGGAGTTTTTGGTGAATCTGTTCCTCCACAATGGGTTAATCCAAACTGGGTTCAGCCCAGCTATGGTGGAGGACATTCCTATGCACCTTGGGTAGATGAAGTATGGCAACTCGTTAGTGTGGATGGGAGTATTCATAATCCCCCTGATTCTTCTTATTTTATCCATCAAGCGGGAGTGTATCTAAAAACACCCGAACAAACAGAACCCTTTTATTCTCCAATTTTAGCGGAATACTTTAATATTGATGAGCAGTCATACAGCGTTGTGAATTGGGGACAGCAAGCGCATACAGAAGACTTACAGAACATCAACCATGATGCCGGATTGTTATACTATACTAAATACACCAATAAAGGAATGGGAATCATTCAGGTGGATAATATGATTTATAATTTTGGACAGGACAATATGAATTTTTTAAATGTTCCTTGGGGTGGTGTTCGGAATTCGTCACTGGACCATTTTTTTATTTCGACTCCGGCTCATGACTACAATTTAACTACTGGACTATATGGGCAAACTCCGGTTATCCAAACCGCCAACACTGGAGGTTGGGTAGCGTGGTCAAATGATATTGAGGGAGATTCTCCGACATTGGGTATGGCACATCCAACGACTACAAATACATATGGAAATAAATTTAGATATGGAGATGCTGGGAATTTGTCCAATGTAAATAATCTTAGAGATTACCATGTTTTTGAAATGATTCGTCAGCCAATAGGTGGGCAGCTTGGTTTTGGGAAAGCAATGAGCTTTCGGTATTTTTATGTGTTGGGTGCAAGTGTTGATTCTGTAAAAAACACAATATTGGAGTATGACCTTATTGGTCATGGTTTGGATACTTCTTATGTAGCATCTATAAATGATGTAGACAGCTTAAGGTATTTATTTGAATTTAATAATCAGGAAATCATTGAGCAAACAACCCCTTTTGATAATGGACTTCAACTAAGAACAAGTCCTTTTTCTGATAGCTACCCAGTTTTTAAACTAAGCTCAAATGATGGTGTTGATTTATTAAGTTCTGATCCATATTCTTTTTCTGAATTTGCTTACGATGGCACTACTACAGATATGAAATTGCTAGGTTTTCGTGAAGCCCCAACGGTTGTTACATTGGTCAGTGATACCATTTGTTATGGAGAGGGTTTTATCTTTCCTGATGGAGTGAATTGGACGGATATGTCTCAAGATTCAAGTCATATTAGCTCTTTAATAGGGTCCCAACTGGGCTGGGATAGTCTCGTTGTAAATAATATCATCACTCGTCCACTCGATGAATCAATAGACAGTCATCAAGCCTGTTTTTCATATCTATGGCAAGATGGAAACATCTATACTTCAAGTACGAATACTCCGAGCATCACGCTCTCCAATCAATACGGTTGTGATAGTGTCGTATACCTAAACTTAATTATTGACACGGTCAATATAAATACTACGGTCAATGATCTTGAATTACAAAGCATGGCCGTTAATGCAATATATCAATGGGTGAATTGTGAAAATGGTTTTTCAGAGATAGAGGGTCAAGACCAGGCCGTCTATGAGGTTGAATCTAACGGCAGCTTTGCAGTAGTTATTACTGAAGGAAATTGTGTCGATACTTCACAGTGCATTACGATTGAGATTTTAGGACTATCAACAGAAGATTTTGTAGGCTTGAGTTTGTATCCCAATCCAACTAAAGATGTAATTCATTTAAAAGGTTTTGATCAGCTCAAGGACTTGGCTAAAATTGAAATAAAAGACAATCTTGGTGCATTGATAGAGCGAATTGAATTACAAAAGCGACAAATCGACTTGTCAAACTTGGCTAAAGGGGTCTATTATCTTGAAGTGACGTTAAAGAACAAAAACACGCGTATTAAAATGATAAAGCAATAATAAATTATAATCCGTTATTATCGAATAAAAAAAGTTCTTTTTTTATTTAAATATCTTTTCTATCTTGTGTATTCATTTTTTGACTTTTATTTGTGTGAGCATGGCATGAAAGTTGTTAAATAATACTAAAATATTACAATGGCTAGTGCCCTTATTTATTTTCAATTTCTACTTTTTGGGTTTTCCTACCCTAGTGATCTTCCCTACTCAGAAATAGAAAATTCATTTGAATCGAATAACTCGGAGTATATCATTTCCAACTGTGAAGATGTTGTGCTTTTAATGCTCGATGGGGAAGAGGGTATTTATAACCATTCCCAGGCCACTATGGTATTAAACGATTTTTTTAATGATTATCCCAAAGGTGAATTTGAATATACTTTTCAGGGGAAAAACTCGGATGAAGAAATTTTTTCTGTTGCATATTACAGCGTTTCGGTAAATAAATTCACTGTGTTGTTTTCTTTTTCAAAGCAAGAAAATAAAATCGAAAGTATCCGGATCAGTAAATAAAAGTTTTTTCTTAATCCGATACGGATTTCTATTTTCTTGTTTAATTAAAAATTAGTTGTACTTTTGCCTCGTTAAAAACCAATTAAAATAAATTATTATGAAAAAGATTTTTTCTATTATCATGTTGGCTGCAGCTGTATCTTTAGTTACTTTGTCTGCTTGTGGTGATGCATCAGAAGAGGCTTCTCCGGAAGCGTCTGAGGAGGCTAAATAGTTACCACTCAACAAAAAAAATTAAGGGCGAGGGATTCGCCCTTTTTTTTGTGCTCAATTTTTTAATTCCATTTCTTTAATGAGGTGACTGGCATTTGAGTATTTGTCAATTACCCAGAGTACATATTTAATATCGACAACAATATTTCTGCATCGATTTGGATCAAACATGTAATCACTCATGGTGCTCTCCCAGCTTCTGTCAAAATTTATTCCCATCAGGTTGCCTTCGCCATCGATAACAGGAGAACCCGAATTCCCTCCAGTTGTGTGGTTAGAGCCTGAGAAACAAACCCAGAGCTCTCCATCCTGAGCATAGTTCCCATAGTCTTTTGATTTATACATTTCAAGCATTCTTGGCTTAAGCTTAAAGTCTGGATTTCCAGAATTATATTTGGCAATGATACCATCAAGCGTGGTGTGTTCTGAGTAAATTTTGCCGTCTGCAGGAGTTGATCCTTCCAATTGACCAAAGCTAATTCGCAATGTACTATTGGCATCTGGCCAATGTTTTTTATTGGGAAACATTTCCAGCTTACCCGCAACGTATTTTTGCAATAATTCTGTTCGTTCATTGGAATAGCTTCGATAGCTTGGAATTACCTCAGAATACCAATTAGAATATAGCTCTTTGTAATGAACATAACCTTTATCTTTTTTCAGTTTTTTGACACTTTTTGCATTAAATTTTTCAATGAATTTTGTATACCTGTCCAAATCCGTAAAATTTGATTTTTGATAGATTGTACCGGCCGTGATCAATGTTTTTAACGAGACGTTCTTAAGGTATTCATTAGTTAACAGGGTAAATATTTCTGCATCAATTTCTTGATTGTAGTTTTTGAAAAAACTTTTGGCTCCTTGAATAAGCGCTGTTTTCTTTTCTTCAAGTTTTCCATTTTCTTCATATTTATTGAAATTCATAATCAAATCGTTTGTAGAACGAATCAATTTGAAGTATTCTGGTCCTGAGTAATAGAAATATTCCACACCCATAGCATATTTGAATTCAAGATCAAAGGATTCATCGGAAAGAGTGTTTAGTTGTTCAATAATTGACCCATACTTCTCCTTCCATTCTTTATTTGAGTTTGCTCTTTTTGTGAAATCAGTTTCTGTTTTCCTCTTTAAAGCAACTGCATCTAATCGCTTTAAACCATCAATTTGCCCTATCCATTTTTTCCAAGCATTTGAGATTCTCGCCTGTTTAGAGGCGTATTGTATTCGGACCAATTCCGAATTCTTCATGGCTTTATCAATTACTGAAAGTGATAAGTCTCTCATTCTGATTCTAGCGGGTCTTTCTTTGGTTATAATTTGTTCCAAATAACTCGAGCTTACATGCTGTTCTGTTCTTCCCGGAAACCCATAAACCATTGTGAAATCCCCCGGTTTGCGTTCTTTCATAGAAATGGGAAGAGTGTGCAAGGGACTGTATGGCACATTGTCTTCAGAGTAAACTGCTGGTTTATTGTCTTTCCCTGCGTAAATCCTAAAAACTGAAAAGTCTCCAGTATGTCGTGGCCATATCCAATTGTCTGTGTCACCACCAAATTTACCAATAGAGTTTGGGGGTGTTCCAACAAACCGAATATCTAGAAATGTTTCTTTTACCATTAGATAGTAATCATTTCCATAATTAAACGCTTTTACTTCTCCTTCGTAATGCGTTCCTTCTATAGCTTCTTGAACAATTTGATCGATGCTCAAACCGTCTTTTATTTTTTGGGTAACATCTTCTATTCTTACAATTCTCATCGCGGTTAGTCCAGGATTCGCTAATTCTTCACTTAAGTCTTTTGCCCAATAACCATTTTCGATGTAATTATTTTCAAGTGAAGAATGTGATTGTATTTGAGAATAGCCACAATGATGATTGGTTAATAATAGGCCTTTACTTGAAACAATTTCTGAAGTACACCCTCCTCCAAATTGAAAGATCGCATCTTTAATGCTAGATTGATTCACGCTGTAGATGTCCTCTGCTGATAGTTTCATGCCTTTTGCTTTCATATCAGATTCGAATGCTTTAATCAATGAGGGGATGAGCATTCCTTCATCAGCCCATGATACAAAATGGAGAAAGATGCTTAAAAGTGTAATATTTAAAATTTTCATAGTCATTTTATTTTTGTTAAAAATATAAGTAATCATTTGAAAGAGAAAGACAATACCCAACAAATACCTAAATTTGCGGTTTAGTCTATACCAAGTGAAGATATTTCGGGATTTAAATGATTTGGCTGAATTTAATAATTCAGTAGTAACTATAGGAACTTTCGATGGTGTACATCTGGGGCACCAAAAAATATTGACCAAATTAAAAAAAGAAGCAAAGTCCATCAAAGGGGAATCTTTGTTGTTTACTTTTTATCCTCACCCAAGAATGGTGATTTTTCCTGATAGTCACAATTTAAAATTAATTCAAACCATTGATGAGAAAATCGAGAGTCTTCAAGATTTTGGTTTGGATAATCTAATTATTTATCCTTTCAACAAAGAATTTTCTCGTTTGACTGCTTTTGAATTTGTAAGGGACATCTTGGTTCATAAATTGAGGGTTAGGAAGCTGGTAATTGGATACGATCATCAGTTCGGAAGAAACCGAGAGGGAAACATTGAGTTTTTAAAGGAAGCAGCAGATATGTTTGACTTTGACGTCATTGAAATACCTGCTGAAGAGATAAACGAAGTAAATGTCAGTTCTACTAAAATCAGAAACTCCATTACAGAAGGGAATATTGATAAAGCAAATGACTTTTTGGGTAAACCTTTTCAAATTGGTGGTGAGGTTATACAGGGAAAAATGATAGGTAGAGAGCTTGGCTATCCAACCATTAATCTCAAACTTACAAATGAGTTAAAAATAATGCCTTTAGATGGGGTTTATGCTGTCGAAATTAAAATAAAAGACGAGAAGCATTTTGGGATGATGAATATTGGTATGAATCCTACGGTTCAAAATAAATCAGCTGAGCAAAAAAAATATGAGGTCCATTTATTTGATTTTGATGAAGACATTTATGGCGAGAAAGTTGTTATCTTATTTCGTCAATTTATTAGAAAAGAAAAAACTTTCGATAATTTAGATGAACTTAAGAAGCAGATTCAAATTGATGAGAAAAATATTCGCAATTATTTTAATACTAACAAGTAGTTCTTATTGTGCTTTTTCTCAAAACTTTTTATCTTTAAAACAAGCATCACTAATACATTCAGACTCTGTTCAATATTTAAAAATCACAAGACAGAAATTGACGCATTTTCCTAAAGAGATATTTAGATACAAGAATTTAGTCGCTTTAGACCTTTCAAAAAATAAAATCAAAAACATTCCAGATTCTATTTCAGTTTTTGATCAGCTTGAATTCGTCAATCTTCGAAAGAATAATTTTGAGGTGTTTCCTGAATCTTTGTTTCAATTGAAAAAAATAAAAGAAATAGTCATTAGTAGTAATCAAATCGGGTTTATTCCTGACGCCATTAGTCTATGTACTCAGTTAAGAAAATTAGATTTGTATAATAATCCGATTAGCGATCTTGGCCACGGATTACAAGATTTAAAAAACATGGAAGAACTAGACCTGAGAGGTTTGATGATGAATGCAAAAAAACAAAAAGCTATTTCAGAGAAATTGCCACTTGTTCACATCCTTTTTGATGCGCCCTGCAATTGTGTTGATTAATTTTTTTGAATATATTTTGATGATTCTTTTCATTGCGTTATATTTACGTCCAACTAGACTATAAATTAAACGGACAATATCAAACTTAAAACTATAAAACTAAACCATTTTCAATAATCGATTTATTTAAATTAAAGGCTTCATTTATAGGTTTTTAATTTACTATGAACCAAAAAGACATCGATTCAATTTCTTAAGTTTTAATGCTTACTCTCAAGCATAATATGTTTGAACCTATTTGATTTAGGTAGAACTGTATTACTATGAAAACGATAACTTCATTTATCCTTTTCCTTATGATGTATTCATATGGAATGGGACAAGTAAAGCACCATGATATCATCTTGGGTGCGCAATATTCTAATCAACAATTACTCGATGCTGTAGAAAATGCCAATTGGTGTGGTTATTTTCATCAAACAGAAAATTATGAGCTTAGGTTTGATGATGGAGCTATCGTGACACTTAAAAACAAATCGGAATTACAATCAGATGGTAATGAAATATTCATGAATGAAAATTGTTTTCAGAATATCTTGATCAAATCAGAATACATACACATTATTAATTCAGATGGATGGATAATGGTTCCTAAAG